>CAXTWP010000062.1:0-2230 GCA_964247945.1 uncultured Acidobacteriaceae bacterium
GCCTCTATCCGCATGTACATCAATGCCTGCGTTCTCCAGATCAACAAAGGCAAGACCAGCTTCGCTTCCCACGAGGAGCACTACGACTACGCCATCTCGCTGCTCAACGAGGGCCTCTATGACGACGCCCGCGAGCGGTTCCAGCAGATCCTCTCCGAAAACCCGACCGCCGACTTCGCCTTCTACGGCCTCGCCGTCCTTGCCAGCATGACCGGCGACGCGTACACCTGCCTCGAAAATCTTACCGAAGCCATCCGCCACAACCCCAAAAACCGCATCCAGGCTCGCTCCGACTCCGACTTCCAGGACATGGCCGACGACCCCCGTTTCACGGATCTCCTCTACCCCGAAGTCTAGGCGCGGCGATCTGCCCGCCGCTGCCTTCCTTCTTGTTTGACATTCCTGAAGGAGTCTGCTGATCGCACTTGCGATAGGCCTCTTGTCTCTCATTTCCAATAGGACCTGCATCTCTCCCTTGACTGCGCCGAACACCGGTGCCTAACCTTTCGCAACCCCCATTGCGAAAGGTTGGGCTGCCCTCTTCTCCACCCCGCATACATCTTGTCTCATTCCCAAAGAGAATCCGCATCGCGCCTTGCCTCAACCCTCGGACGAAGCGCAACCCACACCCGTTTACACTCACATCAATGCCCATCATCTCCAAGCCTGGTCTCAAGGTCGTCGCCATCGGCGGCGGTACCGGACTCTCCACCCTGCTCCGCGGCCTCAAGCGCTACGTCGCCGCTCCCAACCCTCGCGCCCGCCGATCCAGCGATTGCGTTTCCCCCTGCAACGACCTCCCCTGCCTTATAGCCGACCTGACTGCCATCGTCACCGTCACCGACGACGGCGGCTCCTCCGGCCGTCTCCGCGAAGACCTCCACGTCCCGCCGCCCGGTGATGTTCGCAACTGCATGGTCGCCCTCTCCGAGGATGAAGCCCTCCTCTCACGCCTTTTCCAGTTCCGCTTCCAGCACGGCGAACTCCAGGGCCACTCCTTCGGTAACCTCTTCGTCGCCGCCCTCTCCCAGATCAACGGTGGCGACTTCTCCCATGCCGTCCAGATGTCCTCGCAGATCCTCGCCACCCGCGGCCGCATCTACCCCGCCACTAACGGCAACGTTACGCTTGCGGCCTGCATGGACGACGGCTCGCTCGTCCGCGGTGAGACCAACATCACCGCCAGCCGCCACTCCATCGTCGAGCTGATGATGGAGCCCGCCGACGCGCCCCCGCTTCCAGAAACCCTTGACGCCATCGCCCAGGCGGACCTCATCACCCTCGGTCCCGGCTCCCTCTATACCTCGCTCATCACCAACCTGCTCGTGCGCGGCATCCCGGAAGCCCTCGCCGCCTCTCACGCCACACGCGTTTACGTCTGCAACCTGATGACCCAAGCCAACGAGAGCCTCAATCTCACCGCCTCGCAGCACATCGAGAAGATTCTCAATCACGCCGGAACCGCCACCCGTCCCATCTTCGACTACGCTCTCATCAACACCGCGCCCATCCCCCCAGCCTCGCTCGACCAGTACGCCCGCGAGGGCCAGGCCCCCATCGAACCCGACCTCGACCGCATCCGCGCCCTCGGCGTCACCCCCATCACCGGCAACTTCCTTCATCAGGGTGACGTTCTCCGCCATGACTACGACAAGGTCACCGAAACTCTCCTCACCCTCGCCCACCAGTGACCGACAAAGGAAACGGCAGGCATTAAATGCCCATAGGGTAAGGCTTCTCGTGGAACTTCTGGCCGGGGTTGGCACTGCGCTCAAAGCGGCCCTGGAGCAGGCTCAGCAAGCCGGTATACCAGTAGCCCAGCACAAACAGCAGCAGAAACGGCACCGTAAAGAAGTTCTCCGTCGTAACTGCATACCAAACCGTCGCCGCGAAGTAGCACCCAATGGCCAGCTCGATCCAGGGGACGATGCCGAGCCGCTTGCGATACACCTTGGCCTGCGATCGCTCGCCTTTCTTCCTTACCGAGTACTTGGGAGTGCGCGCAAACGCGCTTTTAATACCGAACAGAGCCTCCAGCACCGCTTTGGTGTTAGTGATGGTCAAACCCACGCCAAGCGCCATCAGGAAAGGCACATACAGAAACGTCTTCCCCCACGTGCGGGGAAACAGCTCCTTTTGGCTGACAAGATAGAAACTCGACACCGACATCGTGCTCGCGACAAACAGCGGCAGGTCGATCAGCAGCATCTGCGGCAGCCCCTGCCACGAC
>CAXTWP010000062.1:2240-4397 GCA_964247945.1 uncultured Acidobacteriaceae bacterium
CAACACAATCATCAGCGGATAGCTGATGTTGGCCGTCAGGTGGTACCAGGCCTCCAGCTTGGTATGCCACGGCACGTCGCTCTCCATCACGCGCGGAAGGATTTTCTTGCCGGTCTGGATAAGGCCCTTCGCCCACCGCGCCTGCTGGGTCTTGAAGGCGGTCATCTCGATCGGCAGTTCGGCGGGGCACTCCACATCCTGGAGGTACATAAACTTCCAGCCCACCATCTGCGCGCGGTAGCTGAGGTCGGTGTCCTCGGTTAGCGTATCGTGCTGCCAGCCGCCCGCGTCGGCGATGGTGGTCCGCCGCCACATACCGGCCGTGCCATTAAAGTTGAAGAACACCCCCGCGCGCGACCGGCCGCCATGCTCCAGTACAAAATGCCCGTCGAGCAGAATAGCCTCGACCTCCGTCATAAAGCTGTAGTTGCGGTTCAAGTGCGTCCAGCGCGTCTGCACCATGCCGATGGCCGGCTCAGCGAAGTGGTGGACGACCTGCATAATCCACTGAGGCGGTGGGACAAAGTCGGCGTCGAAGATGGCGATCAACTCGCCCTTTGCCACCTTCAACCCCTCGTCGAGCGCACCAGCCTTGTAGCCGTAGCGGTTGGTCCGGTGCAGGTAGACGATCGGTTGCGGGGCCATGCCGGGTAAACCACGGGCATACTGGGCGACGATGTTGGCGGCGACGGCCACGGTCTCGTCCGTTGAGTCGTCGAGGACCTGGATCTCGAAGCGGTCGCGCGGGTAGTCAAGCCGGCAGATCGCCTCGATCAGGCGATGGACGACGAACTGCTCATTGAAGATAGGCAGCTGGATGGTGACAAAGGGAAGCTGGCCTTCCGGGAAGCACGCCACAGGATCATCCCATATGGCTGCCTTGTTCTTGTTCTTGTAGTAGAGCCACACCAACTGATAACGATGTATCCCATAGAAAGCCAGGATCACCATCACGATAAAGTACGGCACCAGCAGCGCCGTGTCGAAGGCGTTCCAACGATACAGGTGCTCGAAGGTCTTATCGGCGTAATGTGTCTTCCAATAGTGCCCCAGGCCCTTCGGTGCAAGAAGAAGGGCGAGCACGGACGAAATGGATGGGAGAAAGGAGTGCAGGCGCGGCTCCGGCCGGAAGGCTTCAGCCCCGATTCTACGCGAAGCGTTAGACCGCCCTTACAGCGCCTGCTGGAGCGAGGCGAAGAGAGTATCGAGATAGACATGAATCGGCGTGCCGGGCACTTCAAGCCGCGTCGCCTCCGCCCAGATAGCACCCGTACAGATTCGCCCGGTTCTCGTGTCAGGGTCGATGATCCAAATCGTCTGGATACCCATGGCCTGGGAGTCGCGGGCGCGTCTCTGCGTGTCGGTGTACGTGTCATCGGGCGAAAGGATCTCGATCACAAGAAGCGGA
The DNA here is from genome assembly GCA_964247945.1 of uncultured Acidobacteriaceae bacterium. GTDB lineage: Bacteria > Acidobacteriota > Terriglobia > Terriglobales > Acidobacteriaceae > Edaphobacter. Next base: position 3,649 of record CAXTWP010000062.1, read on the forward strand.
AGACCGGAGAGAATCTCCGGCTTCGGCCCGGCGGCCACCACTGTAAGGGAGGGGGGTGCGGACGCGGGTGGGCGAGATCCACATGCGCCACTCCGACGCAATCATCACATTCCATGTACGCTCATGCGCGCCAAAGCGTATCCCGAGCAGTATTTGAATGCGAGAGTGTTCCCACTCCCCCCACATTGCGCTCCTGGACTTCGCCGTCCAGATACTCGCGGTCAGGACGATAGCTGGTTTTGAAGGTACTCGGCAAGCGGGGTTTGAACGGAGGTAGCCATCGTTGACCTCTGGCGTCCAGTGTACAGCGACCCCTAGCCCAGCAGGCAGGTGCGGTAGGCCGTATCCCGCTGCACAGGGCGGAGGCTGGCACCGCGGATGACACGTCGAACGTCTTCCTCGGTAACGCCGCTGGGATGGGCGAGCGTGTCGCCCGGAAGCACCGTGCCCGCGTCGTCGACTCCGAACCGGAACGCCATCTGCAGCACCTTGAGGCCCTGCGCGGGCCAGTCGGCCTCAAGATGCGGAATATCATCCAGCACCATGCGCGAAACGGCAAGGGTCGTAAGGTACTCGACCGCCGTCGCCTCCTCGAAGTTCGGCAGCGGTGCGGCGGAGGGACGGAACGCGACGAAGCCGCCGGTCTCCTGCTGTAGGTTGGCGAGCGCTTCGAGGTGGTTCAGGCGATCGTCCGGCGACTCGCCGCCGCCGAAGCGCCCGGCCACGAAGCGAACCTCGTTGGCATCGGG
>CAXTWP010000062.1:4407-12226 GCA_964247945.1 uncultured Acidobacteriaceae bacterium
GCGGTGGTAGGTACGGCCAAATGGTGGTCCGGCCGTAGCAAGGCCAGCCATCCCGGCATCGCGCAGCGCCCAGAACTCCGGAGCGAAAGCGTACCGGCGTCATCCCCGGCAAGCGACTGGAGGCCCGCCGCCTGCAGGCGCGCCATAACGGCTTCCGCTGGCTGGCTATCCTGCGCAGCCAGAGCGACCACCGTACTGGCCGAAAGGCCATGCAGCCAAAGCGAGGGACGGCGGGTATGGAGGTCGCTGAGCAGGCTCTCCCAGGCCGCAAGGCCAGGCAGAGTGCCATGCAGCGTCAGGCCGGTGGCCCCGGCATCGAGCGCTTCCTCAATTTTCCCCTCAAAATCGGGGACCGTGACGCACAGCGGGCGGTCGATGACATACGTTACAACGTTTTCAGGGTGCAGCGCGCGGCGGACAGCATCCGCCTCCATACCGATGCCGATCAGGTCGTCGGAGCGGAAGCAATCGAGGGCTTGGGTGCGAGTGATGACCATAATTTCTTTCCTAGTGGGCGCGGAGCAGCAGCGTAATCAGGACCGCCAGAACGAGGACCAGCAGCACGACCGTGCAGAGGAGCCAACCCCTCAAGGCGGCGATCTGCCGGGCTTGCTCCGTCACGCCGGAGGCCAGCCTCTCCACGGCCGCGTTGTTTCGGCCGCCGTCAACCGCAAGCTGAGCAAGTTGATCGCGTTGTGCCTGCAACTGGCGGTAGAGGCCGTCGTGAGCGGCGGTAACATGGCTTAGATCGGTGCGGACATCCTTGACGAGCGCGGCAACCGCCGCTTCGTTGGCCTTCTCGCTGGCGGTGCGGGTCTGGAAGAACACGTCCGCCATGGGAACAAGGCGGGTGATATGCGGCAGCAACTCCATCAGCTGAGCAAACACCTTAGGCCACATGGCGCCCGAACCTCTCCGGCGGCCGCCGTCGAACCGACCGCATCAGCAGCGTGAGTCCGGTAAGAGCAAGCAGCGTGGCCACGATCGCCTGCGACCAGAGGCAGTAGATACACCACTTCTGTAGCACGTAGGCCTCCAGATAGGTCAGAAACGCCGCCATCATGAAGCCGATCTCCGTTAGGTGGAAAAGAATCCAGAAGCGGCCCGAAAAAGCCGCGATCGCCATTAGCCCGTAACCCACTATCCCGAGTACCGCGATCGGAAGATGTTTGGTGCCGGCGGCCTCGTCAAAGGTGCGCGGAGGAAGTTCCGCGAAGCGGCTGTGATTGACCGCGCCGCAGTCGAACTTTTCCGTGATGGCGCAGGGCGGGGCCTCGCCGGGGGCCTGGTTGTGGACGCGAAGCGCAAGGACGGAGACCCAAAGGCCCGCGAGAGCCAGGGCGGAGAGCAGAAACTTCATAGCTTCAGTTTAGGGCATCATGGTAGGCCCGACCGTGGCCGTCATCACCATGCAACGGTTGGGCACTAGGAAATTGGCGCGATGAACGATCCCGATCGGCGGCGTTGTCGGCGCAAGCAAGGAGGAGCCTGATTCTAAAAGAGCTGCAGAAATAACTTGACGCCGGGATTTGCGGCGGTATGCTGATCGCACTTCTGCGCGAGCCTCTTCCATGCCGGGTACCCGGTCGCAGATAGTTCCTGCTGAAGAAAGCCTCCGCCGATGAGTGAACCGACGCCCCCGCCGCAATCTTCCTATCCTCCTTATACTAATGCGCCGTTCACGGATGTTCCGGGTTCCGGCCCAGCCTCGTATCCTCCTCCCGGCGGGTACACGCCGCCCGCGGGCGGGTATGTGCCGCCGCAGCCGGGCTATGCGCCGGTAGCCGCATCGACGGGCCTGTCGCAAACCGCGGCCGCTGCGCTCGCCTACGTCACCATCATTCCGGCCATCATCTTCCTGGTCATTGAGCCTTACAACAAGATGCCCTTCGTTAGGTTCCACTCCATCCAGTGCCTGGGCTTGGCGTTGGTCTCGTTTGTGCTCCAGGTTGGGCTGACGATTATGGGCCTGTTCCTCCACTTCGTCCCGCTGATCGGCATCCTCTTTGGATTGATCAAGCTCGCGGTCTTTCTGGCGGTCTTCGTGGCTTGGCTGCTCGCGCTGATCAAGGCGAGTCAAGGCCAATGGTTTAAGCTGCCGATTATCGGCGACTTCGCCGAACAGCAGGCCCGCCGGTAACGCGCCAACCTAATGATGTTGGCTTTACCGATGAGTATCGGCCTTACCACCACCCAGCGTGCTTGGTCGGGGCAAGCCCTTCTTCATCGGCCCCGGTCACAGCTGCGCCTTGTTGCCGTCGACGCTTGGCGGTGCCGTGACAAGGTAACCCTCATTCCCGCTTAGTACAAAGTCAGCCTTGGCGGAGTGACGCACTTGTTTTTCGCTTCATTTCCGGGGGCATTATGCGTTTTCAGCGTTCACGCTATAGGCAAATTGCGCGGAAGGCCCACCTGACTCCGCGATCTGCTCGGCGCGTCAGCCTGCTTCTCCAATAGCGCGTGCCACACCGTAGGCAACGACGACCTCAGTCCCGAAGCAAGGGCATAATCCTCAAATATTGGTACGTCCTTGTGCGAACGCGTAATTTGCCCATTCTGGTTCTCCTTCGCGCTCAGACGATGCTTGTAGGCTATAACCGGGTGTGTTGAGGCTGTGGACGACGCAAGATGATGGGATGGAGCCACCTGAGGAAGCAAATAGGATGACCGCAACACGGGCCTCTCCGGATTCGGCGGAGGCCAGCTTCGAGAACCGGGAGCTTCGCTTTGCGATGCGGTCGGACACAGGCCGTGTGCGCCGCGGCAATGAGGACTTCTGCGCGGCGCTGCCCGAGTGCGGCGCATTCCTGGTCTGCGATGGGATGGGGGGCGCGGCGGCCGGCGAGATAGCCAGCCGCGTGGCGGCAGAGACCTTTATGGAATCCGTGCAGGCGGGACGGCGTAGCAACGACGTTGCGTCGCTCTTGCACGAGGCGGTGGCGGCTGCGAACCAAGCGGTACGGCGACGGGCGCGCATGGAACCGGACATGCGCGGCATGGGGACGACCCTGGTGGCACTGCTTCTCCAAACGCCCAACAATCATCGGGAGCGATCTTTGTGGCTGGCGCATGTGGGCGACAGCCGCTGTTACCGGCTACGCGCGGGCCATTTCGAGCCGTTGACCCGGGATCACTCGCTCGTCGAGGAGCAGATCATAGCGGGGCAGATCACGCCGGAGCAGGCGGAGCGGTCGCCGATCCGGAATGTGATTACCCGGGCGATCGGCTCCGCGTCGCACGTAAAGGCGGAGCTGCGGCGGCTTGCGCCGGAGCCGGGAGACATCTATCTGCTGGCGTCGGACGGCCTGACCCGCGAGCTGCCGGATGCGGCTCTGGCGAAGTTGCTGGACCGGGCGGGCGTAGCCGAGGGCGATCTGGAGCAGGTCTGCGCGGCGCTGGTGGACGCGGCCAATCAAGCGGGCGGCCGGGACAACATCACGGTTCTTTTGCTGCGCATTGCCTCTTAGAAGTTGACGTCTCAGACGCCCGCCGCGCCCGTGACTTGGAGGGGCAAGAGGGCTTACACTGGCCGCATACCAGGAGGGTTATGCCCAACGCGTTGTACTTTGAAGACTTCCATGTAGGCCAGAAGTTCCATTCCGCGGGCACCGCAACGGTGACGGCGGAGGAGATCAAGGCATTCGGCCAGAAGTATGATCCGCAGCCGTTTCATCTCGACGAGGCGGCCGGCGAAGGGTCGTTCTTCAAAGGCCTGGCGGCGTCGGGATGGCTGACGGCGGCCATTGTCATGCGGCTGCGAGTGCAGTCGATTGAGGTGGCCGGCGGCATGATCGGCGCGGGGGTCGACGAGATGCGCTGGACAGAGCCGGTGCGTCCCGGCGACACCCTCCGAACCGAGATTGAGGTCGTGGCGGTCCGGCCGTCTGCATCGCGGAACGACTACGGCATCGTGAAGACGACCACGTTCGCGTACAACCAGCGCGATCAGGTGGTGCTGCGATCGACGGTGAACTTTTTGGCGCGGGGGCGGCCGGCGGCATGACTGCCGCGGAGTTGGCGCTGGTGAAGAGCTGCATCGACAAGGTGGTGGGGCTGACGCTTGCCGACGGCGAGCGGCCCGTCAAGGTGCTCGTTGTTTTCGACGAGGGCGATTCGCCAGACTTGTTCTTCCATGAGGTGGAGCGGGCGGCGGATGGCAGCTGGGTCGAGAAAAAGGGCGCGGCCTACTCCGAGTTGCTGGAGGACGTGGTGCGGGTGCGGCGATTTGTGTAAGCGTTATCTGGGATCAGGACCTGGGGACCAGGGCCAAGGGGCGAAGGTAGGCGGTAAGTTCAAACAGCGCCCACACGACGCACGCCACCATCATCTGTCCGCAGCGATGGTGAAGCGCACTGGCGTAGGTAGAGGAGTCGCCTGGAACGATCTGTACATGGCCGCGCGCCACGCAAAACGCAATCGCCACCAGAGCGGCGCTCAGCGCCAGCAGCGTACGGTGAAAGCCGGTACTCCAAGGCTGAGTGCTAACGTCCATCAATCCATAGTATCGCAGCCAATGAGTGGCGGCTGAGCCGGTATCGGACTTGATGACAGACGCGAGTGGAACATCTCTTCCACATGCAAAAGGCGTATCTTAAGCGAATGCGGATAACCGTGCTGGCGTCGGGTTCAAAGGGCAACAGCACGGTCATCGCCTCGGCCCGTACGCGAGTTCTTGTCGATGCCGGTCTGTCCTGCCGGGAGCTTCTAAGACGCATGGGCATGGCCGGGGAAGATCCCGAGCGGCTGGACGCCATCCTGATCACGCATGAGCACGTAGACCACGTGGCGGGTCTCGCCGTCCTTGCGCGGCGGCTTAACATCCCCGTCTTCTTCACCGAAGCGACGCATCGCGCCTGGGTCAGGATGCTTACCCCGCGAACGACCATGTCCTACGCCAAATGGCTCGACCATCTCCAGCAAGAAAAACGCGAGCGGGAAGCAGCCGAAGCCTCCAGTTACGACATTGCCGCCGGCGTCTGTCGCTCGGACGACCCAAACCCAGGGCTCGAACTGCCGCTTGAAGAAGAACCCTGCGACGGCGACGCCCGGGAGGCGATGGCACCAAAGGAGCGCGCCGATCCGGCGCATCTGCCTGCGGTCGAATACTTCCAGGCGGGTACCCGCTTCTGCATCGGCGACATCGATGTCACGCCGTTCACCATTCCCCATGACGCCGCCGACCCCTGCGGCTTCGTCTTTGAGGCCGAAGGCTCCCGGATGGCGCTTGCCACCGACCTCGGCTACATGCCGCCGAACGTCAAGGCTGCGCTCAAGTGCGTCGATGTGCTGCTGCTCGAATCCAATCACGATCTGGAGATGCTGCGCGACGGCCCCTATCCGTGGAGCGTCAAGCAGCGGGTCATGTCCCGCGTCGGGCACCTTTCCAACGATGCCACGGCGGAGTTTTTGGCCCGCGACTACGATGGTGGCGCGGCCTATATCGTTCTGGGGCACCTGTCCGAGTCGAATAATGTACCGGAACTCGCGCGGATTGCGGCCGAACAGGCGATCGGCGACCGCATGCGTCTGCTTGGAAACCGCATCCTTCTGGCGCATCAAACCGTGCCGCTGCAGCCGATCAGTTTATAGCCTAGGGTGCCTGATTAGAGGAAGATGAACCGTTTCAGACCTCGCCCGAATCGAAATACGTTAGAATGAAGCTGCCTATGACCATTTCGGGATTCCATTCTTCGAGCAAGCCGCGTGTGCCCTCATCGCCTTGCGCCGATCCTGTCGTCGGCGCGATCCTTTCAGGCTGGCGGTACGATATCTCTTCGCTCTCCCCCGAGATGCGGACAGACTATGAGCAGCACTTTGCCGAGTGCAGCCACTGCCGGTCCAAACAGCGTTTGCACCGGACGGTCGATGTCCTGCTGATCTCGGTCAGCACCCTGTCCATCTTCGCGTTTTTGCTTGCCGCGGTAGTGATGCACCGGGTAGAGGCGATCACGCATATCGGCGACCTGCATCTGCATCTGCGTCACTCCGTAGTCTTTGTGTCGCTGGAGGCTGCGGCAGTGGCGGGTGTGGTCGTGTCGACCCTGCTTTGGGTCCTGGTGGCCATTACAACCCCGGTCCCCAGTGTCCTCAGCGGTCTGGTGCAGCAGCGCCTGCCCGCCGACCTGCGAGACCGTTTTCATAAACACGCCGCTTAGACTCCGGCGCGCAGACCAAATAATCCTTGCATATGCTTCCGGAGCGAAGTCGCAGTTGTCCTCTCCGAAGGCAACTGCGGTTTTAGCCTTCACACCATCCGACAAACTGATCGGGTCTGCTCTAAAAAGCCGCGCCGATCGTCACCAGTTCCGCACCGACTGTTCGTTTCAGCTGCCCGCAAGCCGCAAAGATGTCCCGCCCGCGCGGTCGCCGGATGTACGCCGGGATGCCGCCAGCGATCAGCATCGCCTGAAACACCGCGACATCCTCCGGTCGCGGCTGACAGTACGCGATCCCCGGTCCCGGGTTCCAAACAATCAGATTTACCTTAGCCTTCATCCCGCTGAGCAGCGTGAGCACCTCGCACGCATGATCAGGCTGGTCGTTCACCCCGCCCAGAAGCACATATTCAAACGTGACGTACTCCCGCTTGCCAAGTGGAATCGATTGAACGGCTTGCAGCAAAGACCCAATGTTCCACTTGCGCGTGATCGGCATGATCTGTTCGCGCACCGTATCGTTCGACGCATTCAAACTCAGCGCCAGCTTCGGGCGGACCGTCTCCGCCGCAAACCGCCGGATTGCCGGCTCGATCCCGCTCGTCGACACCGTCATCCGCGATCCCGGCAAGCCCATCGCGCCGCTCAACAGCCGCACCGCGTCCATAAATGCGTCATAGTTCAGGAATGGCTCGCCCATCCCCATAAACACCAGGTTGATCCTGTCTTGCCCGATCCGCGCCCCATGCCGCGCCACCACCGCCGCCACCTGCCCGGCGATCTCGCCCGCCGTCAGGTTCCGTCTGATCCCCAGCTTCGCCGTCAGGCAGAACTGGCAGTTCACCGCGCACCCCACCTGGCTCGAGACACAGATCGTCGCCTGCCGGTACCCGGCCCGTTCCAGCGCCCCCACATCCGCCGCCTGCTTTCGGTTGCGAACAAACCTCGGAGCGGGTGCCCCATCCTTCGCGGCACTATCGTGAAGGGTGGGTTCAAGCTCCCCGGCATCATCCGCCTCCTCCTCGGCCGCCGCCTCACTGCCGTCTCCGCGCTCTCCCCCATCTCCCTCCGGCATCCACACCGTCTCCACCGTCTCCCCGTCCTCCGTCCGCATTAGGTAGCGCTCGGTCCCGTCGACAGAGACCGCCGTCTGCACTATCTCCGGCCGTCCCATCACATACCCCTCAGCCGTTAGCCGCTCTTTCAGCGCGCTCGGCAACACCGTAATCTCGTCCAGGTTCCTCACCAGCTGCCGGTACATCCCCGCATATAATTGCGCCGCCCGATACTTCGGCTCCCCCAGCCGAACCATCAACTGCCGCAACTCCTCTATGCCCATACCAAACAGCGCCAAACTTGCCATACTTTGAGGATACTGCCATGTGCCCTGACACCTTCACCCACAATGCACCAAAGCTGCTCCCCCCTCTTCGCCGAGCTGACCGTCCGTGAGCCTTTCTTCCATCGCCCCGCCCCTCCAACCACGATGGCACCGGACTATTGGGAGGTGGGTGCCTTCGGCCGACGCTACAGCCGCGACTTCATCCCTCGCCTCTTCGCGGAACAGCAGCCTGTCGATGCGGCCAGTGCGGGCTGGCAGACCTTGGACCACCAACTCCGCCGCCTCGCACCCGATATCTTCCTCCTCCCCTACACCCTCCACC
>CAXTWP010000063.1:0-7344 GCA_964247945.1 uncultured Acidobacteriaceae bacterium
GTTGATAGTGCGGAAAATTACGGATGCCGTTGCACCGTAAGCGAAGCGTACCCCTGGTTGCCCGATGCAACCACAATCCCGGTTACCTCGGCTCCTCCCATATCCAGCGGAGAAACGGACACGTTGCCGTTGCTGTCGGAGAGGATGACGATCTCGCTGGATGAGTGGACCGGAGCAGTCGGGCAGCGGCCTTTGCCCGGGCACGGTGGCGTCCACGGACGGGTGGTCTGATGGATGTGGACGGTAGCTCCGGCTACGGGATCGCCCGCGGCGTCCGTAATCTGGAAGGTGACCGGAAGCAAGCTGGCACCGGAAGGGATCGACTGAGCGCCGTTCCCGGTAACGATGACCGCCAGTTGATTCAGCGACACCCCTAACGCCGTGATGGTGCCGCAGACATTGCCCCACGCGCACACACTCCCCGTGGCCTGCGCGCCCGCGGCGATCGGGCCGCCCTGGATGCCGGCCTGGGCCGATCCGTTGGAGCCGGTGGCTGTCTGCGCCGAGGAGATCGTCAGGTGCCCGGTCGTCGACGCCCAGACGATCGGTACCGACGAGGCGGCCAAACCTTGTTGCGTGAAGCTCGCGGTCGTCGTCCAACTGGCCACCGCCCCGGCGGCGAGATACTTGTACTGGGGAGAGATCGTCGCCGTCCGAACCAGCGGAACTGCTTGGAAGGACGCTTGCACCGCCTGGCCGACTGCGGCCGCCTGCAAGGTCACGGTGCCCGCCGCCAGAGCCGTGACGCCGATCGTCGCAAGACCGTTGCTGTCCGTCATGACAGTGCAGGTTACCCCGCCGCATGCCCCCCAGGACACGTTTCCCGCGATCGCCGAAAACACGACCGGCGTGTTGACCAGTGCAGTCACGCCGTCCGTGTCCGTCACCTTGACCGAGAAGGAGGGCGACGCCGCAAGACTGACAATCTGAGGCGACGTGGGCGCCGTCACCACCTGCAGCAAATAGGTGGGTGCGGTGTAGACGTACTGCAAGGCGCTTGACATCGCCGTGGTTCCCCGCGTGGAAAGATCGGTGACGGCGACATCGACGTTGGCGGTCTGGCCGGGTAAAACACCGGACAGCCGCGGTACGGTGGCAAGGATCGTATTGGCGGTCCAGCTGGTGACGCTCGCATTCACGCCACCGATCGGCACCGCGTTGCCGGGACGGAAGCCCGTCCCCGAGATGGTGACCTGCGTGCCGGCGCCGGCCGATGCGGGCGCGATGGTATCGGCGTAAAGCACCCGGGCCTGGTAGTTGTAATCGGGGCGGCCGTCCCCCGTTTCCGCGGAGAAGGCGAGACGAAGCGTCTGCGCCTGCGCGACCTGCGCATTGGCGGAGGTCATGCCGAGAACGACACTGTTGAACGCAACGGCCGACGAGGCGAGACTGGGACGTGAGCCGAGCGGATCGGTGGCGCTCCAGATGCCGACCACGGGGCGAAGTTTATTCGCCGTGGCGTAGCCGGATTCATTCAGGGCAGTCATCTCGGCCGTAAGACTGCGGTTGGCACGGACCGGGAGCGAGACCCAGGAGGTCAGCCCCAGCAGCCAGGGATTGTACGGGTCCGGACTACAGCTCAAGTCGTTCCACCAGCCGGTTACAGGCACAGGCTGGGGCGCGGATTCGGTGCCGTCGCTGGACTGAGGGCAGGAGTTGGACGCGTCGGAGGCCATAGGCTCGTTATACGGGGTCGAACCGGGAGTGAAGTAGTTAAACCTCCAGTTCAAATTGCTTCCCGACGGAGTCACCGTGGATAACGTATAGGGCCCAATCGCGTACTGCCCGACGTAGAGCGGGTTCAAAGGCTCGGTGCGCAGCAGAATGTCCTGGGCGACCTTCCCCGGGAGAAGCGGGATGTACTCCAGAGCGAAGAAGCCCTTGTCGTCGAACCCGTAGATCACTTCGCCGAAGCTTCCGGCGAGCGTGTTGGGCTTCGGGGTAAGAGGGTTACCGAGCAGTTGCATGGCATAGTTGCCCGTGACCATCGAAACATCGTCATAGTTGTCCAGAACCTGCTCCGGCAATTGGTTGCGGCGAACCAGCACGTTCATTCCGGCCATGCCCTCATACGTGGGAAAACGGATGATCCCCGCGGCGGTGCCCGCTTGGGTAAGGCTGACCTGCTTGCCCGGCGGAACATTACCGCTCGTTACCCCATACAGAAAGACGAGCGAGGCGATGTCGTCGTCGCGAAGGGTAAACGGCTCCGGCAGGCACTGGTACGTGTAGGGGCCGCAGATCACATCGATAGGGTGCATGATGGGCCAATGCAATGCCTCGTTATAGGTCGGCTGCGGCGTGCCCGTAAAGACGTTGTCATTCAGCTGCGACCAGCCAAGGCCAAGAACACGCCCGAAGGCGCGTTCCAGCTGGTACTGCATCTGGAGCTGCGCCTCGGGTGCGGGGCCCGTGCAGCGCCCGTTCAGGATCAAGACCGCGTGCTCGATCTTTGCCCCCGGAGTGATGGAGTCGACGCTCTCCGTCACAGCGTTCTGAAGGCAGCTGCTGGGCTCGCTCGCCCCCCCGCCGAGCAGCAGGTCGGTCACCGAGCCGTCGCGGTCGTAGATGATCGCAATCTGTTTTGCAGCGTAGTTGGTGCTTTGGACATCGGCGGGGAAGACCAGGCCGCCCCCGCCAAGGTACGTGTTCGCGCTGCTGACCTGTTCGGCGAGGGTCCCGCCCTGCTGGAGCACAATCATCGAGACGGGAACGTTCCAGACGCCGGCGGCCGCGGCAACCAGCGCATCCGCCGCGGCGTGGTTCACGTATTGGCTCAAGTCGCCGGGATCGGTGTAATACAGGGGCGTGTCGGTGTACCAGATGACGGCTTTTCCGGAGACGTTGAAGTAAGGCGGCCCGCTGACCCAGCGCGGGTTGGAGGCCTTGGCGACCGCACCCGGGAGTAGCGCGCAGACGAGCGCGAGCAGCAAAAAGGCCGCCCCACTCCGCGGTGTCGCGTGCCTAGTGAGTGCCATTCGTCTGTTCGGCCTGCCATGCTTCAAACATCGCGAGCACACTGCGCAGCGTGAGGCCTCGGCTGGCCGTGCCGTTGAGCGGGACCGTGATGGGACTCTCGAACCCGGCGGACGAAACCGGACCCACAATCCGCACCGGGCCGGTCACGCTCGAACGCAACGCCCGTGCTGCCTTGGTCGTCAGCGGCAAAGCGTTCGCGCGTCCGGCGTAGACCGGCTCCAGAGAGGCCGAAATGCCGGGATGCACGGTGGTCTGGCTGCGTGCCGTGGTCGACCTCAGAAGACGGGCTTCGATCCAGCGCAGGTCGACGGCCTGCTCCGCGGCGGTGACGAAGCCGTCCTGCAGACGCGGAGAAGCTCCGGCTCCAGTCAGCGGAATCGCCCCATCCAGACCGCCCACCGGCGAGGAAAGACCGGACGCACCCGGACTATGCAGCAGCATCAGCAGACGCTGGCCCACCGTGTAGCGCTGCCGCCCGCCCGACCAGAGACCGGACCACTCGCGCAGAACATAAGTCGCCTGCCCGACACAGCCACGAATACTCTGGTCGATCCGAAACTCAATCTCCACCCAACCGCTGGCGGAGCCGTACGCGAGGTCTAGTTGTGGCCGCACCGCCAGCACCTGACCGGCAAAGATCACTCCCGCCTGGCTGGACATCGCATACAGCTCATCTTCCATGTTGCCCGAAAGGCCGGACTGGGCAGAGGCGACGGGCGTAATCGTTAGACCGGCGAGCACCACGGCGAGTAGAGTTTTGGCAAAGGAGGACATCGACACCTGCTACCCCCTTCTTCGTCTCCGGAGGAACAGCGGGTATCGGTGTGTCAGATCGGGGCAGGCCTCACGCTATGCCGCTCCGAGGCGAGAGATCATATCTCCGGATAAAAGTCGAAGAAGGCATCGATCGAGAGCCGGAGCTGCGCCTCGATCTGTTCGCGGGAGCCTTCGAGAACGTGCATCGTGACGTGGGCCTCGTTGCCGTTCTTCAGGGCAATGGGCGCTTCGCCCACCTGAGCGACTTCGTCCGCCGGAAGAAGACGCATACCGTATACAAGCGTGAGATTGGCCATGACTCTAGTGTTTCACCAAACCGCAGCCGGTGTTTCACCGGATGCGAGCGGGTGTGCCGGGATGAATCGTTTGGGTAGGCGGCGCATTTACACTGAGGGTGCCCTATGAGTGAAACAACACCTGCATCCGCCGCTCCATCCACAACACGCGATACCGTCATCCTCGGCTCCGGCTGCTCCGGCCTGACCGCCGCCATCTATGCCGCCCGCTCCAACCTGAAGCCGCTGGTCCTCGAAGGCCATGAGCCCGGCGGACAGCTCTCCATCACCACGCTGGTCGAGAACTTCCCCGGCTGGCCGGAGGGTATCCAGGGGCCGGAACTGATCGAGAACATGAAGAAGCAGGCGACGCGCTTCGGTGCCGAGCTGCGGATGGCGCACCTCTCCTCCATCGACCTGACCAGGCGCCCCTTCGCTTTAAACCTGGGCAAAGAGACGATCCATACCCGAACGCTGATGATCGCCTCCGGCGCAAGCGCGCGCTGGCTCAACCTTCCCTCCGAGCAGGCCTTGATCGGCTACGGCGTCAGCTCCTGCGCCACCTGCGACGGCTTCTTTGCCTCCGGCAAGGAGATTGCCGTCATCGGCGGCGGCGACTCCGCGATGGAAGAGGCGCTCTTTCTCACCCGCTTTGCCTCCAAGGTAACCATCATCAATCGGACCGAGCGCTTCCGTGCCTCGCAGATCATGCTGGAGCGCGCCATGGCCCACCCGCAGATCAAATTCGTCTCCAACACCACTGTGGAAGAGGTCCTCGGCGTCGAAGAAAAGGACGTAAAAGGCCTGCGGCTGAAGAACCGCGCCTCGGGCGAGGAATACGTCTTACCCATCAGCTTCATGTTCCTCGGCATCGGCCACACCCCCAACGCCCAGGCGTTCAAGGGGCTGCTCGATCTCGACGAAGACGGCTATATCCTGACCAGAAATAACGTCCACGCCACCAGAGACGGCGAGATCATCCCCGGCGTCTACGCCTGCGGCGACATCCAGGACCGCCGCTACCGTCAGGCCATCACCGCCGCAGGCTCCGGCTGCATGGCCGCCCTCGAAGTCGAAAAGTACTTGGAGGAGCACGGGCGGTAGTGGACGAGCGCCAAAACCCTTGAGGACAGCGATATACTACCGGAAGGTGAGGTCCGCATGGCCACTCTGGAGATTTCCGATGAGCTTGACGCAGCCCTACAGCAAGCTGCCGACAGTCTTGGCTGCACCAAGGCCGGTCTGTTCCGCAACCTCGTCACTGTCGGACTGGAACAACATGTAGTCAAACCTTTCGACTTGACCGATGCACAAATAGATCGCATCCGGCACAGCTTGGCACAGCTTGACCGCGGTCAAGGCATTCCCGGAGAGATTGTCATGGCTAAGTTCGACAGGTTTATGGCACAACTCGAGTCTCGGTGATTCAGATCGTCTTCGCGCCAGGCGCAGACGCGGACCTGGACGAAATTCAGAAATTCCTTGATGGGCTGCCATCTGGCCCAGCTCTTCGCATCGGCAAGTCGATCCAAGCTGTTTTACGTAACCTTGCGCTTTTCCCGGTATGGGTCCTCTGGGCCCAGAGCTTACGCGTATTTTTGGCTTGTTGATCCAGCGGCGTGTTGTGGCGATTACGCGATCTTCTACACGTCACGGCAGTCAAACGTCGAGATCCTGGGCATTCTGCATGGCAAACGGGACATCGCCGGCATCATGAGCAGTCGCTTGGAGTAGCCATGCTCGCCACCCTCACCCCTAAAGCCAGCCCGCACCCACCACCTGACTCTTCAACGTGCCGACCATCCAAACTCCTACCCAGATAGTCTTCGCCTCCACTCGCGTCACCTGCTTCACCGGCGAAAACGGCCCCGGCAAATCACCCTGCTCGAAGCCATCGCCTCAGCGAGGCCTGTCCTCGACGGCGGCGACCGGATAGCTGCCGCCCCCCGTCCCGTAAGCTACTGCGGCTGAGCCACAGTCCGCAGATACGGCTTCAGCGTCTTAAACCCTTGGGGATACTTCGCGTGCGCCGCCTCATCGGAGACAGCCGTCGGGATGATGACATCCTCGCCCGGCTTCCAGTTCACCGGCGTGGCGACCGAGTGCTTCGCGGTAAGCTGCAGCGAGTCGATCACCCGGATGATCTCGTCGAAGTTCCGCCCGGTTGAGGCCGGATAGTTCATCGACAGCTTGATTTTTTTGTCCGGGCCGATCACGAAGACCGTCCGCACGGTCATCGAGTCCGACGCGTTCGGGTGGATCATGTCGTACTTCAGCGCGATCAAGCGGTCGCTGTCGGCAATCAGCGGAAAGTTCAGCGCCGTCCCCTGCGTCTCCTCAATGTCCTTCGACCAGGGCTCATGCGACTCCATCTTGTCGACCGAAAGCCCCAGCACCTTGACCCCGCGAGCGTCAAACTCAGGCTTCAGGTACGCCGTGTAGCCAAGCTCGGTCGTGCAGACCGGCGTAAAGTTCTTGGGATGCGAGAAAAGAACGGCCCATTTGCCGTCGATATAGTCGTAGAAGTGGATCTCGCCCTCGGTCGTCTGGGCGGTAAAGTCGGGCGCGGTATCGCCAATCTGTAGAGACATGGTAGTTTCCTTCTTCGGGTGAGGTGGGGAAGAGACAACGATCGGGCGCGCGTTCGCCGGGAGGGAGTCAACAACGTTCGGTGTTCATCGGACAACATCGCAGGCTGCGCATGAAACTCCATCAACGCTTCTCTCGATAAGATGCTAACAGCATGTCGATCGAAGCAAACCTTACCAGGCTGCGCGAAGAGATCGCCGCCGCCTGCCGTCGCGCCGGACGCCCGGAGACGGGCGTGGCGCTGATGGCCGTCAGCAAGGTGCATCCCGTCGAGGCACTGCTCGCGGCCCATGCCGCCGGGCAGCGGCTGTTCGGCGAGAATCGCGTCCAGGAGTTTGCCGAAAAGTCCGCGGCAGCCGCCGGGCTCCCCGGCTTGGAGATGCATCTGATCGGACCCCTCCAGTCGAACAAGACGACCAGGGCAGCGGAGCTGTTCCACGCAGTCGACACGGTCGACTCGCTCAAGATCGCCCAGCGGCTCGACGCGGCCGCAAAAGCGCTGGGTAAGCAGCTGCCGGTGCTCATCGAGGTGAAGCTCAGCCACGAAGATTCAAAGCACGGCATTGCGCCGTCGGAGCTCCCGGTCCTGTTGGAGCGGATGCGGCCGCTCAAAAATATAGTCCCAAGCGGGCTGATGACCGTGCCACCCTGGTCCGAAAACCCGGAGACGGCCCGGCCCTACTTCCGCGAGCTCCGCCGGCTGCGCGATGAGGGGCAGCAGCAC
>CAXTWP010000063.1:7354-8437 GCA_964247945.1 uncultured Acidobacteriaceae bacterium
CCCTCGCGCAGCTCTCGATGGGCATGTCGAACGACTTTGCCGTCGCCATCGAAGAGGGCAGCACCTGCGTCCGCATCGGCACAGCCATCTTCGGCAACCGGACACGCATCGGCCTGCCGGAAGCTTAACGCAGACACGTTTATTTTGCCGCGGCTTCGATCTCAGCCCACTCACTGTCGCTCAACTTAACCTGCGATGCGGCAATATTCTCCTCCAGATGCTCCAGCGACGAGGTGCCCGGAATCGGCAGGATCACCGGCGAACGATGCAGCAGCCACGCCAGGGATAACTGGCTCACCGTTGCCTTGTGCTGCTTGGCCGCGCTATCGAGCTTGCCGCCCGGCTGCGCCAGCTTACCCGCCGCCACCGGAAACCAGGGGATAAACGCGATGTTGTTGGCCGCACAGTAGTCGACCACATCCTCATGGTCGCGATCGCCGATGTTGTACTTGTTCTGCACGCTGACGATCCCGATGACCGTACGAGCCTGCTCGATCTCATGCGGCTTCACCTCGGACAGGCCAACATGACGAATCTTGCCCTCCTGCTGCAACTTCGCGATCTCGCCCAGCGACTCCTCCACCGGCACCTTCGGATCAATGCGATGCAGCTGCCAAAGATCGATTCGTTCGAGCTTCAGGTAGCGCAGGCTCAGCTCCACCTCCTGCCGCAGGTACTCCGGCCGGCCTACAGGCAGCCACTTGCCCGGACCCTGCCGCGTCAGGCCACCCTTGGTCGCGATCACCACGCCCTCGTCATAAGGCGCGAGCGCGTCCCCGATCAGCCGTTCGCTGACCGCCGGACCGTAAGCGTCGGCGGTATCGATAAAGTTCACTCCCAGCTGGACCGCCCGCTGGAGCACACGCTTGGCCTCATCGGGGTTCTTCGGCTCGCCCCAGACGCCCTCGCCCGTAATGCGCATCGCGCCGAAGCCGAGTCGGTGGACGGTCAGGTCGCCGCGCTGGTCAGCCAGCCGCCGTACACGTTCACCTGGAACACGGCGCGGGTGGCGAACGGCACGCACCGGGTCAAGATGGAGGCCGTGGACGCGCTCGGCAACCCGCTCGCGACCCAGACCGAGAC
>CAXTWP010000063.1:8447-12158 GCA_964247945.1 uncultured Acidobacteriaceae bacterium
ATGGTAATACGATGCCCGCACCCCGCGGCGGGTCGCATCATCAACTCGCCATAACCGGCGGCCATACCCCGGCGGCCATCTCATCGACACACATCGTCTCGCCCTCCGCCAGCACCCGCGCCTTCTCCGCGATCCCCAGCCGCTTCACCTCCGCGCGCAACCGCTCCACCGGCTCTTCCATCGGTTCGCGGCCCAGCCGGAAGGTCCCGAAGTGCATGGGCACCATCCATTGCGCGCCCGTCTCCACAAACCCGCGCACCGCCTCCTCGGGGTTGGTGTGGACCGATCG
This sequence comes from uncultured Acidobacteriaceae bacterium, assembly GCA_964247945.1. Lineage (GTDB taxonomy): Bacteria > Acidobacteriota > Terriglobia > Terriglobales > Acidobacteriaceae > Edaphobacter. Next base: position 8,737 of record CAXTWP010000063.1, read on the forward strand.
ATGGCTGTCCGGAAAGTAGGCCCCGATGGGCATCAGGGCCACCTCCGGGTGCAGCCGCGCCCCAACCTCCGCAAACCCGGAAAAATAAGCGGTGTCGCCGGAGTGGTACACACTGTGGCCCCCGCCGGCGATGCAGTAGCCGCCATATCCGCGATGGGCGTCGCGGAACATGCGCGCCCCCCAATGTTTGCAGGGCGTCATGGTGACGCTGAGGCCTTCAAAATCCAGGCTCTCCCACCATCCCATACCGCGGACCCGCCGAAAACCGGTGTTGGTCACGAGATCCTCCACCCCGTGCGGCACGATCACCTCCGGCGCGCCCCCGCCGGCGTAGCCGCGCAGCCGTCGCGTCGCCCGGACCACGCCGCGAAGCGACGCCTTATCCAGATGGTCCATATGCGCGTGCGTCAACAACACAAGATCGATCGGCGGCAGATCGCGCACCCGCACCCCGGCCCGGCGCTGGCGGCGTAAAACCACCAGCCGGGTCGAGAATACAGGGTCCACCAGGATGTTCTTTCCGGCGATCTGCAGCAGAAACGACGAATGACCGATAAACGTAACGCCCAGCTGCCCCGGCTGAACAAGCTCGACAAGGCGCGGCTCCCCGGCAAGCGGTTCGGCGTGGCTCTCGCGCACAAGCCTGACCAGCTGCTCGATCTTGCGCACGGCAAACGGGCGATGCTTCCAAAGACCTCGCCGGGTATTCGGCCTTATCGCGGCACTGCTCATCGTTGGTCTCATCCTCTCACTGGAGCGGGAAGAACCGAGACAGGGCTGGGCCTCGTTCCCGAAACGGCGTCACCCGTCTCTCGTTAGATGGCGGATGCCCCAATTTCGCTCCACCGCATCGAAAAGCAGCCATCAGCGGCGCGGAAAGCGGCATCTATCCCGGCAGAGAGACCTCCCATGGCCCAGCCATACAATACCCTTGACCACGCGGCGGAACGGCATCAGCAGCGAGTATGGGATCACGTGTCCCTGAAGCCGCTGCACTCCTTGTGGGACCTGCAGGGAATGCCGGTCATGGTTCTCGCCAAACGAACCTTCAGTTCTTTCATGGACGACAACCTCCTCGGCCGGGCAGCCGAGCTGGGATACTACTTCCTCTTCGCGCTCTTCCCCACCCTGGTCTCAGCCAGCACCATCCTTGGGCTGGCCGCCAAATCTGCGACCCAGATCTATATCCGGCTGCTCCATTACTTCGCCATGTTCGTCCCCCCGTCCGCGTTCAACATCGTCATGGAGACCTTCAACCAGACCACTGCCGCCTCCAGCAGCGGCAAGCTCACCTTTGGCTTGGCGGCCGCCGTTTGGGCAGCTTCGGTTGGGTTCACCGCGATTCAGGACTCCATGAACACCGTCTACAAGGTCAAAGAGACGCGGCCCTACTGGAAGGTCCGCGGATCGGCCATCATCATCACCGTGCTGCTTTCTTTTATCATCACCCTGATCCTGGCGGCGCTGCTCGGTGGCGATTTCCTCGCGCTGCTCGCCACCCATCACCTCGTCCAGACAGAGATGGTGTTTACCGCCGTTCTGGCCGCGCGCATCATCGGCTGGATCGTTGCCGCGGTGCTGCTGGCGCTGCTGTTCGCCGTCATCTACTACTTCGCGCCCGACCGCGTGAACAAGAAATGGCACTGGTTCTCCCCCGGGGCGCTCGCCGGCATCGTCGGCTGGCTCATCGCCTGCGTGGCGTTCCGCGTCTACCTGCACTACTTCAACAGCTACTCCGTCACCTACGGCTCGCTCGGAGCCGTCATCATCCTCTTGCTCTGGTTCTATATCATCGGCGTCATTTTGCTGCTGGGCGCGGAGATAAACAGCGAAATTGAGGCCTACTCCGCCGAGCAGCACTTGAAGCGCTCGCCGCAAGATGTCTCGGTCGTCGCGCCCACCCGAGAAAGCGTCACCGCGAACCCCTAAAGCAAAGGCCCCACGGGTGTAAAAGCACATCGGCTTCTCTTGCGTAGCTCAGCCTCCACACACTCAGGTAAACGCCTCCACCCCTCTAAACCCTCCAAGCTACAATCGCGGGACACCATGAATCTCTACGCGATTGTACTTGCGGTCATCGTCGTCACACTCCTCGCCGTCTCCTTGACCCGCCTGGGAGCGGTCAAGACCAAAGCCGATTACCTGGTCGCCGGACGCTCGCTGCCCGCCTTCGTCCTGGTCTTCACCCTCCTGTCGAGCTGGATCGGCTCCGGCTCCCTGCTCGGCGGCGCGGAGAACGCCTACCGCCACGGCTTCGCCGCGCTCTGGCAGGGCGGCGGCGGTTGGGCCGGGCTGCTGCTGATCTACTTCATCGCGCCCCGGGCACGCAAGTTCGCTCAATTCACCATCCCCGACCTCCTCGAAGCCCGCTACAACCAGGCCGCCCGGGTGCTCGGCGTCATCGCCATCCTGTTCACCTACACCGCCGTCACCAGCTACCAGTTCGTCGGCGGCGGCGACATCCTCCACCTCATCTTCCCCGCCACCGTCACCGCCACCCTGGGCCAATACATCCTCGCCGCCTTCGTCATCGTCTTTACCGCGATCGCAGGCATGGCGTCGGTCGCCTACATGGATGACGCCATCGGCCTGCTGGCCACCTTCACCATGTGCGCCGCCCTGCCCGTCCTCATCCACCGCGCCGGAGGATGGACCTCGGTCCACGCCGGCCTGCCCGCATCGCACTTCCAGATCCTCGGCGATCTCACCCTGCTCCAGGCGCTGGAACTGTTCCTGCCCACCTGCCTGCTCCTGCTCGGCAACCAGTCCATGTACCAGAAATTCTTTTCAGCTCGGTCCGAGCGGGACGCCTCGCGCGCCGTCGTGGGCTGGGTCATCGGCACCGTCGTCCTCGAGACCGTCATCGTCGCCCTGGCCGTGGCCGGATCGAGCCTCTTTCCCACCGGCGAGGTGCACCAGCGCCCCCGCGAGATCCTCGCCTACCTTGGCCTCCACGGCTTCGGCGGGATCAACGGTCTCACCGCCGCCAGCACGCCCGGCATCACCGCCGGCCTGCTGCAACTGCTCGGCGCGCTGCTCATGGGAGCCATCTTCGCCAAGATCATCTCCACCGCAAACAACTGGCTCTTCTCCCCCGCCACCAACCTCGTCAACGACATCTATCTGCGCTACCTCGTGCCCGGCGCATCCAACAAAAAAATCCTCATCGTCAGCCGCCTCATGGTCGTCCTGCTTGGAGTATGGGCGCTCTATCAGGCCCAGCACATCCAATCCGTGCTCAAGAAAAGCCTCTACGCCTACACCATCTACTCCGCCGCCCTCACCCCTGTCATTCTCGCCGCCTTCTTCTGGCGCCGCGCGACCGGTCCCGCCGCCGTCGCCTCCATCGCCGCCGGAACGCTGGTCACCGTCTTCTGGGACACAGCACTGGTCCACGGCCATCTGCCCGCCGCGTTGGCCGC
>CAXTWP010000064.1:0-4849 GCA_964247945.1 uncultured Acidobacteriaceae bacterium
CCTTACCCGAAGCTTTATCGAGGAACACCCGGTCGATCTGTACGCCTTCGAGTTGCCGATTCCCGTTCTGGTCGAAGGTACTCACCCGCACGTAGCCGACGAGCTGGCCTTTCGGAGGGTGCCGGGGCTTTTGTGTTGTGTTAGGTTCTTTGGCCTTCACCATGACTTGTAGCATAATAGCTAAACAGACTCTTGTGCAACGCGATTTGGCCCACTCGCGCTACGTGGTGTTGGGCTATACCCCAAAGCATCGCCTGGAGAGGTCCATGCCGAAGCAGGAAATATTCTTTGAGCAGCAAAGCGACGCTCGCACAATCGAAGTGCTAAAGTCCTACGACCAAAGCTATGCCCGGGAAGCTTTCAAAAACATGGACGAGGAAGCCCAACAACGTCTGTGGGAGTCACTGAAGCCCGAGGAAACCTATGATCCGTCTGGATTGCCTTCACTCGGCGACCCCGAAGGAGAAGGCGAGGCTTTCTTATGGGACGAGCTGCTGGAGTCCGCGCGTGAGGACGGCAATCTTCTTTCCTTCTTCATCGTGACCGAGACCGTCGGTCGTCACACGGAAAGTCTCTACGTCTCCCCAGATTGGCCCAGCGCAGAAAGCTTTGCGAAGGGGCGACTTGAAGTAACGCCCTAAACCGCATTCGGACGCGCTAGCGATCCTCGCACTGTCCGAATGCACGACCGTCTCAAGCTGAACCTCAGATTGCGGGGAGGGCCGCTTCAACGCAATGTTCAGGATTCGGGTTTAGTCTACATTTTGGAATTGTAGACAGCAAGCATCGGTGGTAGAACTATAGATCAAGTATATGGGACCAGAAGCAACCAAGGACAAAGCTCAAAGTTTCGAGCGAATTGCCGAGCGTCGCGTCACCCAAGCCGTGAAGTTGATGCGTTTGATTGGCAATTTATCTAACAGGCGGAACTACGCCTACACCGAGGAGCAGGTGAGGCAGGTTGTTGAAACGCTTGAGCAGGAAGTGAAGCAGGTAAAGGCTAAATTCCGCCAGGAGACACCCACACACCCCGAAGGGTTTTCGTTCCGAAAGTAGAGGGTGCGCTATTTCAGCAGTGAGAACAAGCAAGAAGAAAACGCAGTACACGGTAGGCAGCCTCTTTGCTGGAATGGGCGGGTTTTGCCTCGCTTTTGCAAACGAGGATTTTAAGGTGGTATGGGCCAATGAGAAGGACCGCTTTGCCGTCGAGACATACGCCCACAACTTCCAGGCTACGACGATGCACCCCAAGCCCATTGAAGAGCTTTCAGTTGTTGCTGATGACCTCGGTCCTGTAGATGTGCTCACCGCTGGATTTCCATGTCAGCCGTTCTCAAAAGCTGGCGTAAAGCTCGGCTTCGATGATGAGCGCGGCAGAGCCTTTTTCGAGATCATTCGATTGATTCGTGAATTCGGGAACGATCGGCCGAAAATTCTTCTCTTCGAGAACGTTCAACACCTTTTGACCCATGATCGAGGACGCTCGTTTAGCCGTATCACCCAGGAAATCCAGGCCGCTGGTTACTGGTTTATGCCAAATCAAAACACCGCCGTCCTCAATACCAAGGTCCACACCGAGATCCCTCAGAACCGAGAGCGGCTTTACATGGCGGCCCTCTCTTGGGATCACTTTAGAACCAACGTCTTTCGTTTCCCCGATCCCGATCCGGCGACGGTTGATTACCGGACCTACCTCGACCTGGATCAGAAGGCCGAGGACTCCTTTTACTTCAACGACGATTCGCAGTACAAAAAACTGTTTGAGGCGTCGATTGATGCCGGTGACGCCGAATCCATCTACATGCTGCGTCGCAACTATGTTCGCGAGAATAAGAGCAACACTGTCTTCGCCCTCATGGCAAATATGGGAGATGGCGGCCACAACGTGCCCGTCATCCAGGATTCGTGGGGCATAAGAAAGTTGACGCCAGCCGAATGTCTTCGGCTGCAGGGCTTCGCTAGAGAGCAATTCTCCTTTCCAACTCAGGTGTCTCGCATCCAGCAATATCGACAGATCGGAAATGCTGTCACGGTTCCATTAGTGCAGAAGCTCGCCGCGGAATGTCGCCGCTTGCTAGATGAAAGGAGCGGGAAATGATTAGCAAAAAGATTGGATGGAACTTCCCAGCCAATGATGACGGTCAGGAAGTCGGTTTGAACGATCCTGGCATTGAGACCTTCAAGGATGACCCTCTTTCCAGTCTGGCGCGCGAGGGGCTTCAAAACTCTGCCGATGCCGCAGACAAATCGAACAAACCTGTCGAAGTTCACTTCAAGCTCTTGGAGATTCCTAGCTCTGCGTTTCCAGGCTACGCGGAGTTCAAGCAGATACTGCAGGCTTGTAGACAATACGCAAAGACATCCGAGAAGACCGTCGCCTTTTGCGACAACGCCCTTGCTGTTCTGGCTCAACCGACGCTGCCCGTTCTTCAGATCTCCGACTACAACACCACAGGGCTAACGATAGGAGCCAAGAACGACCGAACGACGGACTGGTTCAAGCTAACCAAGTCAGTTGGTGTTTCGGACAAACACGCTGGGAAGCTGGGGTCCTTCGGCATTGGTAAACACGCCCCTTTTGCCTGCTCTGACCTGCGAACTGTCTTCTACGGCACCAAAGACCTGAACAGCGCGGTAGCTTTCCAAGGCGTGTCCAAACTCGTCACGCACCTTCGCGAGGACGACGTAAGCCAGAAGAAGGTGCGTACGCAAGGGACTGGGTACTACGGTATCAGAGCCGGCAATGCACCACTGCCCGACTTCAAGGCCGCGCCACAATTTGAACGACGAAAGATCGGCGCGGATGTTTACGTCATGGGCTTCCACGACTTTCCAAACTGGGAAGCGCAGATCATAAAGACTGTTATCGAGAGCTTCTTCGTAGCGATTCACCACGGCAAGCTAATCGCTAAGGTTGGCAGAACCACACTGAACAAGACCAGCCTGCCGGATCAGATCAAGAAGCACTACGCAGTTCCGGATACCAACTACTACGCAGATGCCTACTACCAAACTCTGACCAGCGACGATGCCCTTCAGTTCACGGAAGAGGACTTCCTTGGGATGGGGAAGGTAACCCTTCGACTCTTAGAAAATAAGGAATTCAAGAAGAAGGTCGCCATGTTCCGCAGGAGCGGAATGAAGATTTGGGACAAAGGGCACTTTCATACCCCTCTCCGCTTTGCCGGGGTCTTCACAGTTGAGGGTCAGCCCCTTGATTCTCTCCTGAGAACGCTGGAGAACCCCAACCATAGCCTTTGGGAAGCCGCTCGTGGCTCTGATCCGGACGAGGCCCGGCGAGTCCTCCGAGAGATCACTAATTGGCTACATGCGAAAGTTCGGGAGCTAGGTAGCGCAGAAAACATCACCGAGGTTGACGCCGAAGGGGTGAGCCAATACCTCCCGGACGATATTGAAGACGAGAACGGTACGCCGATCCAGCTAGAAGCTATCAATCAGGAGCCAGCAGAGTTTGTAGAGATGCGTGTCCGTAACACTACGCCCACCAAAGCTGCCGTGTACGAACCTGACGACCAGGAGCAAGGCGAAGGGGATGTGGATGGAGAGCAAGAAGAAGGCGGAGCCCCTGAATCCTCGGACGGCGGCAGCTCAACGGGCACCAGTGAAGCTGGGGGAAATGAGGAGAAAGAAGACACCGGCTCAAGCAAGACTGACAAGGGTATGCGGCGGATCGAGATTACGAATGTCCGAATCTTCTGCACTGACCCATCAGCGGGCAAGTACCGCCTGCTTTTCCAGCCGCAAGCAAGCGGCGCCAGCGTATTGAGAGTGTCTGTCATTGGGGAGGTGGGAGTTGAACCGGCCCCTATTACGAGCTATTCAGTAGACGGCGGAAAAGAAACACCTTCCAGCGGAGAGCCAGGTCTTGTCGGCCCATTGTCCTTGTCAGCTGGGAAGCGAGCATCAGTCGATGTTGTCTTGGAGAATGCACTACGCTGCGCCTTAGGAGTTCACGCATATGGAAATTAGCTCCCGTGCATACCCTCATCCCGTACTCTCTCACTTCGGCGACGACATCACAGATTCAGTGTTCCAGGGCGTTGTAGAAGGCAAAACCTCTAAGACGTCCTACGTCTTCAACGCCACATTCAAGACGAACAATGACGATTTGCTCACGCTTGTCGAGCAGAAAAAGGCTGAATACGCCGTTCACGTCGAGTGCAATTCAACCCGCTTCCGGCAGATCTTCACGAGCAACACAGAGAAGTTCACCTTTGAAGTCCCGGCCCACATGATCGACGGGAAAGTCCAGATTTGTTCCCTTATCCTTGCCGCAAAACCTCTGTCTAAGTACAAAAACAGCAACTTTCATCCGGATTATGGAAAGCTCACATTCAATGTTAGGAAGGGCGATACCCTGGCCGTTGGGCATGATCGAACCTTCACTGCGGATAAAAAAACAGATCCGCTTCGCAAGGTAGCCTCTATATTCTCCATCGTCCAGGACGAGAAGCCTGACGCAAAGCCAATGGACATCGACACCGGCAATTCTAAGGTGTTGATCAAACTGTCTAAGGAAAACTTCGATTCCTACATGGTCCTGAAGCACACAGCAGAATATCGTCCCGTGCTGAATTCTTCGATTGTGCTTCCGGCTCTGGTAAGTGTCATCGAGCAGGTTCGCTCGGCTGGCCCAGAAGGCCTTGAGGCAATGTCTGAGCTGCGATGGTTCATCGTGGTATCCCGGCGCCTTAGGGATCAAGGCATTGATGTTGAAAAGGCTGAAACTTTTGTCGATTCGAGCCTAAAAGTAGCCCACGCGCTTCTGGGCGAGCCGCTCACCAGCGCCTTGAATGGTTTGAAAAGCATCACCGACATTGACGAGTAG
>CAXTWP010000064.1:4859-7762 GCA_964247945.1 uncultured Acidobacteriaceae bacterium
GACGAGTAGAGGACGGGGACAGTGGCTAAACAGCGCTTCATCAAGGAACTCAGCTTAAATTGGCTCCGCGCCAACATCGATGCTAATCAGGCCAGCTATGCGAAGGACGCACAGTGGATGGACTCCTACTTCTCGGGTTCGAACTGGTTCGTGGACTCGGACATCCCCGCTCCAGACTCGATAGAGCTTCAGTTGCCGATCTCTCGTACCGAGACTTGCGATTTGGAAAACACCAAAATCGTGTATGCGGCATTGAAGCATCTCACGCCCGTGCAAGCATCAGACCCCCGGCTCTGGGCCTATTTCACCCATGTCAGCCATTGGGACTACATGCGCAAGCGCTGGCCTGTGGAGCAGTACGTGGGCAAGCTACGCTTCAGAGAGATTATCCAAGAGCGCTACTTCTTTATGCCTGATCGATCACGCGCCCTCCTGCGGAACGGTATGGCAAGGCTATGGTGGTATGGCTACTGTTCCTACGATCCTTCCCGCTCAGACCCATTTGAGCTAACGGGAGCGTTGCTCAAGAAGCTCGACGTTACCCAAAATCTTCTTGAGAACGCCTTCGGGCGCAACATTCAAATAACGCAAGCTGTTCTGTCCGTTCTGCTCGAACGAGAAAAGGAAGGAAGATCCTTTTATGAGCGCGAACAAGTTCGCGAGCTGGCGAAGTACATCGTTCAAGTGGGTGGCGTCACCATCATTGATGCACTGCCGCGCGAGGACATCCGCAACCTCGTAACCGGAAAGATTGAGCAGTTGACTGAGGCCGCCGCATAGGGGCAATCATGGCCGATAATCTGAGCGTCGCGCAACGGTCGTACACAATGTCTCGTATCAGATCGCGTGGAAACAGCACCACAGAACAGGCCTTTATCGGGCTAATGAAGCGAGCGGGCCTTGCAGGCTGGCGTCGAAAAAGCAAGTTGGTCGGAAAGCCGGACTTCGTGTTCGCACGGTTTCGTCTCGTTGTTTTTGTTGATGGGTGCTACTGGCACGGCTGCGGAAAGTGCTCCCTCAAGAGCAAATCAAACACCGCATACTGGGGTCCAAAGATCGATGGAAACATGATGCGTGACCGAAGAAACACGCGCCTACTTCGGGCTGACGGCTGGAGCGTGCTGCGAATTTGGGAGCACGACTTGAAGACGAAGCCAATGAAGTGCCTGAGTCGATTGCTCGTTGCGATCAGACGTTCAGATCCGAATGGTGCCGAATAGCTCAATGCTACTTTTCATCCGGCAGCTTGTACTCGACGACTGCAATTCTGCCCTCCTCAATTCCTACTTCAATCACCGTGTTGATTAATGTGTTTTCCCCAACGTGGTCCAAGACCGCTTTCATCAGCTCTCTTTGCAGGGCAGGCACCACGTTTGGAATCACGATGATCAAACCTGCATGTATCGAGGCATGGGCATACAAACGACGGAAATCGACAGCGTTGTTTGTTACAAGGGTATAGTCCCGCTCTTCAACTCGGCGAAGCACATCGTGATCTTTCCAGCCCTGCATCCCGAGATACACCACATGATGAGCTTCGTGGTTATGCTCTTGTGCCACGCCCACCAGGGACGTATGCAAACATTCGTCGATCAGAAAGGTCACCGAGGCACCGTCGCTGCAAGGGAACGCAGCGACTTTCTGATTTCGACACCGACTCCGGGCTGCGCCCACGGCCGGGCTGCCGGCCGGCCGCGGCGCGGATGAGCTGAGGTATAGACCTGTGCAAGGCGCACTTGTTCGGTGCTCAGCGATGGATAGCCCTCAGCAATCTCCTCTGGCGTTGCTCCCTGTGCAAGCATGTCGGACAGTGCGCCGACCGGGATACGTGTGCCAGCAATGACCGGAACGCCGCCCATGATCTCGGCGTCGGTCGTCACCATCTGTTCCGCCTGTTTCAATTCATCAATGCTTTCGAGGACTTCACGACGCGCTTGCTCCACATCAATCTGGACTGCTTCTACGGGCCTCACCGTCGCCATCTCCGGATGAGTCAGCACAAGATCGAAAATCCTCTTTCTGAAACTCAGAGGCAATTCCCCAAGTCCCTTGGCCTCCAGCTTCAGGCATACCAACGCCAGCTCAGAGACATAGCGTTTCCGTATTCCGTTCTTGTCCCTAGCGGTGCTCGGAATAGTCTGGCTGTCAATGGCTTTATTGATTGCTTTCAACGAAAGACCGGTTACCGCCGACGCTTGAGCCGCTGTCAGTTGAATGGACATTTGTTCACCTACAACAATTCTACCCTGCGCAGGGATGGATTAGGGCATTGTTCAGAAAGCGCCCACTCTCGGCAGCTCTTCCCACCGCGTTGTCCAGCGCGGTGACCGATACTCTGCTCTCAACTTCCAAGCTGCATCCTTCGCACCTGCTCCAAGAATGCGGACGGTATCGCGTCCCAGGGTGGCGTTGAGCTTATCCATCGCTCTCCAGGCCCGTTCTCTCTTTTCCCGGTCCAATTCTCCCCACAAGGCCGGTTGCCGGATCGTCTCAGGCATCAGCTCCGTAATCATCACGCCACACTTCGCATAGCGAAAGCCGTCTCGCCAAAGCCGTTCGCCCAGCCGCACCGCCAGAGCGACCACCTCCCCAGTGTCGTTGGTCGTCTCCGCGAACCGCGCCGACGCGCCGTTCGAGTAGAACGGGTCATTGTTAAAGGTGTTCGTGTGCATGAAGACGAAGATGTTCTCTGCGGCGACCTTGTGGCGGCGCATCTTCTCCGCTGCTCGCGTCGCGTAGCTGGCGATGGCCTCCCTCATCTCCTGCCAGGACGTGACCGGCTTTCCAAAGCTCCGGGTGACGGCAATTCCCTTCCGCGTCGGCTCCATCAGCTCCAGCGCCAGGCAGGAGATCCCGCGCAGCTCGTAGACCGTACGCCCGCCGGTCACTGTCATCAGGGCGCC
>CAXTWP010000064.1:7772-12118 GCA_964247945.1 uncultured Acidobacteriaceae bacterium
CAGCCAGGTCCGCGGCCGTCTGGATTCCGAGCTTGGCGAGCTTTGCGGCCGACGCACCTCCGATGCCCCAAATCTCTTCTACCGGCACGGTCGGCAGCAGCTCCGCCCGCACCTGGCTGGCACGCAGATCGCAGACGCCACGATATTGCGGCCGTTTCTTGGCGATGAAGTTGGCGACCTTTGCGAGCGTCTTCGTCGGCGCAATGCCCACGCACGTCGGAATACCAACCCAGCGCAGAACACGCTCCCGCAGCTCTCGCGCCAAGGGCTCGACTTCCCTGCCAGCGAACTCTCCCAGGTCCAGGAAGCTCTCGTCGATCGAGTAGGTCTCCACGGTCGGCACCATCGAGCCGAGAACCTGCGTCACCCTGTTGCTGAAATCGCCATAAAGCCCGTAATTACTGGAGAAAAGGGTGATGTTTTCGCGCTTGATGAGGTCGCGAATCTTGAAGGCGGGGTCACCCATCCTCACCCCAAGCAATTTTGCTTCATTCGAGCGACTGACCGCATTTCCGTCATTATTGGAAAGCACGATGACGGGTTTGCCCTCCAGGTCGGGCCGGAAGACGCGCTCGCAAGACACATAGAAATTGTTGCAGTCGATGAGCCCGAAGACCTCTTCCATGTCTCACCGCATCGAGTGAATCGAATGCCTGACCACTCCAAAGACATGCAGCTCCTCGCCGACTGAGACACAGACCGCTTTGTAGAGAGGATTTGCAGGTTCGAGCCAGACGCAATCGGGTCCACGCCGAAGGCGTTTGACCGTGTACTGACCGTTTACGGCCACCACGACCACACTCCCGTTGACCGGTGTTGCGGCCCGATCCACGACCAAAAGATCACCATTGAGAATCCCGGCGTCCTTCATGGAATCGCCGTCTACTCGCATCAGGAACGTAGCGGCCCTGTTTTCGATCAGGAACTCGGTGAGGTCCAGGGGCGTTTCTAGATAGTCCTCTGCCGGGCTGGGAAAGCCAGCAGGTACGCTTCCATCGAAGTACGGCAACACCAACGGCCAGCTCGCGGCCCACTCCACCAGTTCGAGACTCATTCGCGCCCTCTTTTCAGGTATAGCAGGAGAGGCGAAGGAAAAGCGAAGCATGCTCAAAAGCACTCTCCCAGCGTGTGCCGCCCCACGGCTTTCTCGTGGGGCGATTGCTTCAGCATCTTTTATCCTTGGGTATGTGCGGACGCTACTATCGGACAGCAGATAAGCAGCAGCTCGCTGAAGCGTTCCGGGCTGACGCTACCGGCGATTCCCTTTCCTACGCGCCCGGTTTCAACATTGCGCCGACAACAATCCAACCAGTGATCCGACAGGCCCGCGAGACCAGCTTGCGCGAGATCGTCCCGATGCGCTGGGGACTGGTAGGCTTCGGCTCCGCAGGGATCGACCCTAAGCGCAGCACGTTCAACGCCCGGGCCGAGGGACTACAGCAAAGCTCTCTCTGGAGTCGGCCGCTTCACAAGCAGCGCTGCATTGTGCCGGTTTCGGGGTATTACGAGTGGCGCAAATCCGATAAGGCAGCGTTCCGCTTCACCGTAGGGGATGAGCCGATTTTCGGCCTTGCAGGGCTTTGGGACGCATGGAAGTCTCCGGAGGGCCACTGGCTCCAGAGTTTTACGATCATCACCACAGATCCTTCAACGATTGCCGAGCCGATCCATAACCGAATGCCGGCGATCCTCCAGCCCAAGGATTACGCCGAATGGTTAGACCGTGAAGAGGTCGAGCGGCCGCCGGTGCATCTCTTGCGCCCGTTCGAGTCGAACCAGATGCACATCCATAGTGCTCATCCCAAGGTTGGAAACGTCCGAAATCAAGGCCCGGAAATGCTCAACAGCCAGTAGTGCATCCTACCCATTAGTGCGCGAGAGCGAACGTATATCCCTCATGTTTTCATCGCTCTAAATTACTCGCGATACAGGACTTACAGGGAGAACCACGTGCCGCGTCCCGCGTCTTGGCTTCCGCGATTGTACGACATTACGCGCTCTGTCTCGAACTCCGTTCGCTCCCACTATGAGCGCCGTGACCTTGAGTCTTTGTTTGAGCTGCAGCCTCGCGCTGCCCAGAAGCTCTTGAAGCTCTTGCCGACGACCGAGGTAGGCACGGGGCATTTGGTTTCAAGGGAATCGCTGCTCACCTTCCTTGAACAAGTGCGCGACACCGAGGACACATCAGCTCTCTTCGATCAGCTTCGCCAGCAGCGACCCAAAGCCTCAAGGAAGAAGATTCGATCCTTCGTCCAGACAGACTTCACTCCCGCATCGTTCGCTTCCCTGCCCAACCGCGTCGATTTGAGCCCCGGCCACTTGCACGTTTCGTTTCAAAGCATCGACGAGCTTGCCGAAAGCCTTATGAAGATAGCGCAACTACTGGCCGAGGATGCGGCGTGCTTCGCCGATCATTATGAGCCTGAAAAGCCGCCCCAGGTCGAAGAGCCAAATGAGATGCAAGCGATGTGGGACGAGCTGAAAGTGATGGAAGCGCAACGAGCAGAGGAGCAGAAGCGGAATACGTAGGGGGAAGTATCCCCCTGTCTCCAGCCAGCGGTGAAGCCGCTGTCTTCCGCCACCCCCACTGCGGGGACACCCCGCAACGCCCCAGCCATGGAAATGCCGCTGCGCTTGGAAGACGCCGGTAGAGCTGGCGTCTCCCACATTCCCACGGCAAGAGCATCGGGTGCGTCTGCCGGAACCGTGCAAAGCCTGGAAAACAAGAAGACGTTTCCCACCCTTACACCGTTCCTTGGAAGGCCGCCAAACAACCGGCGCCCTCCCACAGCCGCACCCGACGACGGCGACGGGGTTATGTCGTCTTGAGAACAAAGCAAAAGCAGCCAGAACCGCGCCAACCGTAAAGACCGCTTCGCGCCGCCAACGGCGGGAGGCCAAAGAACGGCCTCATCTTGACGGCTGGCTTCCCCGGTTCAGGAGCACCAGTTTTTCAAAGAAAAACATGGGTTTTTTCTAAGAGGGACAAAGGCAAGGCATCAGCATTCAAGTTCATTAGCCTGCGCGGATCGAGCGGGGATGGTCAGTTTAGGAAAGATCAAAGGACCGCAGCCAAAACAAAAGAGAGACACCCTCATAAATACTTGACGACATATACTTATATAATGTTATAATTATAAGCAGAGGGGAGAGGTTATAGCCCCTACCAGAGGAGACCACCCATGTACAACGCCCGCAACAGCTTCCGCTTTATCGGCAACATCGGCCAGGATGCAGAGACTAAGACCACCCCCAGCGGAACAGTCGTCACGTTCAGCGTAGCCGTCAATGAGAAGTGGACGGATGACAAGAAGGTAGAGCACAAGCGCACCGATTGGTTTGATGTCGAGGTGTGGGGACCGAGGACGAAGTTTGCCGGTTCGCTCAAGAAGGGAACCCCGGTGCAGATCGAGGGCAAGGTGAAGACCAGCACCTACAAGAAGGAAAACGTTGACGTAAAAACGTGGGTCATCAAGGCCAACGGCATTATCAAGATCGACTATAGCCAAGCCGAGGAGATCAGCGACGCGAACGAAGACGCATAGCTCACCAGGACGAACAAAAGGAGGCGGCTCGAAAGGGTCGCCTTTCCCTGACCTCAAAGCAGATACCCTCATAAATACTTATAATGTTTTCAGCACAAACGTTTTACATTACATATTTATATAATGTTGTAATTATAAACAGAGAGAGGGATAGAGACCCCTCCCTTACCAGAGGAGACCAGACCAATGACCAACCCATACGAAGCCGTTACCGCCCGAATCATCGAATCCCTCACAGCCGGAATCATCCCATGGGCCAAGCCTTGGAAGGGCAACGGCAGCAACAGCCCATTCCCTCGCAACTTCCGCACCGGCGCTCCCTATCGTGGCGCAAACGTCCTCATCCTTTGGTCGAGCAGCTTCACATCCCCTTACTGGCTCACCTACAAACAAGCCCAGGAGCTAGGCGGCAATGTTCGCAAAGGAGAGAAGGGAACGCAAATCCTCTTTTGGAAGATCAGCAAGCGTGACCCGAAGGGCACGAAGCCGACCGAGGCCGAGGGCAAGGACGAGAAGGACCGCAAATCTTTCTTCTGCCGCGCTTATACCGTGTTCAATGTCGAGCAGTGCGAAGGCTTAAAAGCCCCTGAAGCTATCGCAGCATTCCCCGAGGTTCCCCAGGATGAACGGTGCGAAGCCATCGTTACCGAATGGGCCGACCGGCCCCGGTTGGAACTGGACAACGCCCACGAAGGCCGCGCCTACTACCGGCCCCGTACAGATTCCGTTCACATGCCCACGCGCAACCGCTTTGTAGATGCCCCCCACTACTACGCGACTTTGTTTCATGAACTCATCCAC
>CAXTWP010000065.1:0-11833 GCA_964247945.1 uncultured Acidobacteriaceae bacterium
GCGCATAGGAGGCAAATGCTCTATTGTTTTCTCGCGTCGCGGTGCGCGAAGCAAGAAACAGTTGTGAAAGGCCGGATTTGCTGAGCAGATGCGCCAACGGCTCGAGCCGACGCAAAAAGATGACTCCCCCTTTGGAAGCGCGCCTGTAACCAGCCTAGCTCGTGTAACCAGCCTATTGCGGCTGCCGGTTGCGAAGGGTCCTAAAAGGACTGTCTCTTGCCCGGGCAAACGGCTTAGGCGGTCTGGATGGCGCGTCCGATTAGCAGCAGGACGGGCGCGGGGCCGATCTCTGCGCAGGCCAATCCGGCCAAGGTGGTGGCGCAGAGGTGTTGTCGCGGAGTCGTGGCCTGGCTGACTGCGACGCAAGGGGTTTCCGGAGGGATGCCGGAGGCGAGGAGATCGTTGGCCAGGGCGGCGAAGTCGCGGCCCGGCATATAGATGACCAAAGTAGCTTCGTCGTGAACGGCATCGGTCGGTGCATCCTCCGGAAAGGAGCCGATCCGGTTGGGGGAGAGAGCGACCCTTCCGGCCGCGTGGTGGGCGGTGGCGAAGATCAGCTTCGAGGCGCTGGTTCGGTCGGTGAGCGGCGTCTGGAGCATGGCTGCCACGGCAAAGGCGGCGGAGATGCCGGGTACGATCTCGAACGGGATCGAGGCGGCGCGCAGCGCGGCGATCTCCTCACCGGCGCGGCCAAAGACCAGAGGGTCCCCCGACTTGAGGCGTAGAACGCTGCTCCCAACTTGTGCGTGGTGCAGCATCAACTCGTGAATGCCGCCTTGGGTGATGCGCGGTTGCCCGCAGCGCTTGCCTACGGGGATGATCAGAGCAGTGGGGCTTGCCAGGGCGAGGACCTCGTCCGAAACCAGGTCGTCGGGCAGGATAACGTCGGCGGTGCGAAGCAGATCAGCCGCGCGCAGGGTAAGCAGGCTGGGGTCGCCGGGCCCTGCTCCGGCCAGATAGACGACCCCGGGTTCAGCGCCGGCGTTCATTCGGCGATTGTCTCAGGTTGGGGCGGTTTCTCTGGCTCAGGCGGCCGTGGGTTGCAGCGGGCGTGCCGCCGGGCAAGAACGCGCGACGGGCAGCCGTCGTAGCCGCAGACCTCGCGCGTGGCGAGCTGGTGTAGCAGCTGCTTGCGCTCTTCGTTGAGCGGCTCTATCTGGGTCACCTCGCGTCGCAGATTACCAAGGTCGGCGAGCCAGTCCCCAGTATCGAGCGGAAGAGCGGCGTTGATCTCCTTTCGTAGCCGCTGGGCCAACGCGGGGCTGGCACCGGCGGTCGAAATGGCGATCTGGAGATCGCCCCGGCGAACCACGGAAGGAAAGTAGAAGTCGCAGAAGGGCGGATCGTCGCCCGCGTTGCAGAGGACGTTGGCGGCCTGGGCTTCGAGGTAGACGGCGCGGTTGACGTGGCCGAGGTTAGTGGCGGTTACGGCAAGGAAGCAGGTGGGCGCGGCCTGGGCGATGTCGCCGTGCCGGAACTCCCGCCGGTGCCAGACAATCTCCCCTGAGGCCGCCATGTCGGCGATCCGCGGCCGCGCTTCGGGCGCAATCACGGTGACCTGGGCGTTGGCGGCGCGCAGAGATTCGATCTTCGACTCGGCCAGGTTTCCCGCGCCGATAACCACGCAGGAGCGGCCGGTAAGTTTGAGGAAGATGGGAAACAGGTCCATGATGTCTCTCATCAGATGCTGTTCGATGTCTCCAAGGCGCGCGTCACGGGCCCATTATGGGGAGCATGAACGGGTTAGCGGCAAAAAAGCGGGCTTGAAGCGATACGCCTTAGGTACGATGTTTTCGTATAACAAAGATCAGACTCATCGCTTACATTGAGGCATTCGTCCTGATGCAAAGTCCTGTTTCCCTGATGCCTCACGCGGTTTGTTGGGCGGGAGCTCCCGGCCTGATCTGGACCATGGTGGTCACCAATGGGATCACCTTCCTCAGCTACAGCAGTATCTGCGTCACGTTGTTGCTTCTGGCGCGGCGAACCCGAAGTGTGATCGCGCGCGACTGGGCCTACTTTGTAGTGGGTTTCGCGTTGTTCATCGTGGCCTGCGGCTCCACCCATCTGCTGGAGGTGGTGACCACCTGGGTGCCGCTCTTCTGGGTGGACGCGGGAACCAACGTGGTGACGGCACTCCTCTCGGCCTGGGTCGCGATGATGCTGGTAAGGCGAGCGCCGGTAATCGCGTTCAGCATCAACGATTACGCCCGGCGGCTGCGAAGCGCGGAACATGAAAAGCTGGAGATGGAGAACAGCCTGCTGGCGGCGCAGAAGCTGCAAGACTGGAGCAAGCTGTCCTCAACGGTAAGCCATGAGATTCGCGGCCCTTTGGAGACGATCCACAACCTGCAATACCTGATTCGAACTACGGAGGGATGTTCGCCGGAGATCGTCGCACTGGCCCAACAGGCGTCCGAGGAGGCGACCAAGGTCCTGGCGATCTCGGAGGCAACGCTGTCCTTTATCCGGCAGAGCGCAAAGCCGGAGAAGGTGGACCTGTGCGCGGCTATGGATTCGGTGGCGTTCATCCTGGCACCGGTGATTCGAGACAAGAAGATCGACTTTAAGGTGGAGTCCGACGGGGACTGCTCGGTGGAGGCGTTGGCGGGCGAACCGCGGCAGGTGCTTCTCAACCTCGTGCGGAATGCCTGCGAGGCGATCACGCGGAAAGGTGCTCACGTCGCGGTCACCCTTTCGGGACAAACCACGGGAGTCGAGATCGAGATCGTGGATGAGGGCATGGGCATCGATCCCGCGGTTTTGCCCACGCTCTTTGAGTTTGGCAGAAGCACCAAGGGCGAACACGGCAACGGCATGGGGCTGTGGTCGGCCAGGCATATCGTCAACAAACACCGCGGGCGCATCACGGTGCAGTCCGCGGCCGGCCAGGGAACACAATTCACACTGTGGTGGCCGCGCCGGGAGGACATGATCGCGGCTCGATAGCCTGCATGTTGGAATCAGGTCTGCTGCCATTGAGCAGCGCCATGGAGCTTGTGCCAAGTTGGTTGCTCGTTTCTTCATATTGATTTCATCAACGAGGAACCCTAAGTCTATTTATTTACCAACAACACTCTTCGCTAAGACCGAGCCCTGGTTCACCCGGCGGAGGAGCCACGCCGATACTGGCGTTAATAAGGCAGGATTGAGAGAGATGGATGACAACTTCTTCGGCAATATGCGGGGAAAGAGATGGGATAGTTTGTGATCCCGCAGAGCACGAACGTCAACGTGTACTGGATGAACTGGGGCTGATCGACACGGCAGTAAGCGAAAGCTTCGACCGGATCACCCGCATGGCAAGCCTGTTGTTGGGCATGCCATTATCGATTGTGTCGCTGACCGATCGAGATCGGCAATGGTTTAAATCAAGCGTGGGCACGAAAGGACGGGAGTTTCCGCGCGCCGGAGGACCGTGCGCCGAGGTGACGCGGACGCAGACGTCTCTCTATGTCCCCGACATGTTGGAGGATGAGCGCTTTGCCGGCGGTTTGGTGGCGCGCTCCGGCGTGCGATTCTACGCTGGGGCACCGCTGACCACGCGCGAGGGGCATACGCTGGGAGCCATGTGCGTGCTCGACCACACACCGCGAACCTTGACCGCTGAGCAGCGCCGGTCGCTCGAAGATTTCGCCGCCATGGTCATGTCGCAGATCGAGTTGCAGCACGACTTCGGACGCATCGATCCGTCAAGCGGATTACCGAACCGCCATCAACTCTATGACCAGATTGAGGACCAGATGCGCCACGCGCCCGGAGCGCCGCGTGATTTAGTGGTGATTGAACTGGCCGATCTGCGCGTGGTGAGCGACGCCGTGACGGTGCTCGGCGCGCGTTACATCGATGAACTGGTAAAGGTAGCGGCGCTGAGGATTAAGACGGCGCTTGGGCAGAAGGACGGCGTCTTCCAGGTGGGGTTCGCCTCGCTGGCGCTGCTGCTGGACGAAGCGCGTCCGTGGGAGGGCGTCGTGAGGACGCTGACGGAGGCGCTCAAGGAGCCGGTGGCTCCCGGCGGCATTCCGATCCTGGTGTCGGCTGTGTTTGGGGTGTCGCCGTTTACGCTGGATGCGGCGCGGCCGCGCGATGTGCTGCGGACGGCGATCAGCGCCGCGCATGATGCCAGACAGGCCGACCTGGAACACGCGGTCTACAGTGTGGAGCGCGACGAGGTGCATCGCCGGCGCTTCCATCTGTTGACCCATGTACGCGAGTCGTTGGTGGCGGAGCGGGACTTCCATCTCGTTTTTCAGCCGCGACTTGACCTGCGCACCGGTAAATACGGGAACGCGGAGGCGCTGTTGCGGTGGACTCACCCGACTCTGGGCAAGATTTCGCCGGGCGAGTTCATACCTTTGTTGGAGCAGACGGCGCTGGCGCGTTCGATGACGCAATGGGTGCTGGGCCGTGGCTTCGAACAAATTAAGGCATTGCGCGACCATGGCTTCGGTACGCGGCTGTCGATCAACATCTGTGCGCGCAACCTCGAAGAGGACGATTTTGCGGAGACAGTTGCCGCGCTGCTGGCGAAGCATGGCGTGCCCGCTTCGGATATCGAACTTGAGTTTACGGAGAGCGCCCTCATTCGGCACCAGTCGCGGGTGATGACCCAGTTGACGGCCATCCGGGGGACGGGGATCGAGCTGGCGATCGACGATTTCGGCACGGGCTACAGCTCGTTCTCGTACCTTCACAATTTGCCGGCAAATGTCGTCAAGCTCGACCAGTCTTTTATGAAGCAGCTGACGGAAAGCGCGAAGAGCCAGAGCCTGGTGCAGTCGATGATTACCATGGCGCACGACATCGGCTACCGGGTGGTGGCAGAGGGTGTAGAAACTGCGGAGGTGCTGGCGTTTTTACGGAGCTGCGGGTGCGATGAGATCCAGGGATTCTATCTTTCCCGGCCGTTGACGGCGGAGGAGTTTGAGGAGTTCCTGATTGTGCATTGGCCGGAGCAACGGGCCGCGGCCTAAGGACTACGCGTCCACGGCGTGGTGGCCGCCGGCGGGTGCCATGTCGCGTTCCACCGCAGCCATGGGTTCGCCGTTGAGCTGCGCCCGGAGTGTGTCATTATCGGTGCGGGTGAAGTAGGCCCGAAGGTCTTCGTCCGGCTGGCGCAGGGCGAGATAGCCGCGCAGGAGCCGCTCGATGGCCTGGGGAACATCCTCGGCTGCGGCGCGGTACCCGATGGGTCGGGCCGCGGCGGCGTTTTTGCCGACCGCTCCGCCGACGCAGAAGTAAAAAGCGTCGACCGAGACGCCATTCTGCTTGATCTTTTTACCTTCAAGGCCGATATCGGCAATCCAGTGCTGACCGCAGGAGTTCGTGCAACCCGTGACGTGGAGCTTGATCTGCTGGTCGAAGCCGGGCAGGCGCTCTTCCATCTCCGAGACCAGCCACTTCGCAAAAGCCTTGGTCTCGGCAATGGCGAGCTTGCAGAACTCGGTGCCGGTGCAGGCGATGGCCCCCCGCCAAAAGGGCGAGGTTTCAACCAGCAGGTCGATCTGCTTCAGCTCTTCAATCAGACCGGTGGTCTTCGTGTTGGGAACATTTACGATCAGGATGTTCTGCATAATCGTGGTGCGGAGTTCGCCCGAGCCGAAGCGGTCGGCAAGGTCGGCGAGTTGTTCCAACTGCTCGCCAGACAAGCGGCCGCGCAGGACGCTCGCGCCCACCGCGCTGAGGCCTTCCTGACGCTGCCGGGTGACGCCGATGTGGTCGCGGTAGATGTCGGCCGGGATGTCTTCGGGGGTGCCCGTGTCGGCGTCGAGCGCATAGCCGAGCTTCTCTTCAAGCGCGGCGAGAAAGGACTTCGCAGTCCAGCCGTGGCGCATAAAGAGGTACTTCAAGCGGGCACGGGTTCGGTTTTCGCGGAGTTCCTGCTGCTCGCGGAAGATCTCGGCGGTGGCGTGGACCACCGCAAGCGCCTGGTCCCGGCGGATGAAAGCGGGGATACGGACGGCAAGGTGCGGCTCGGTCGAGAGGCCGCCGCCGACCCGCAGCGTATAACCGACCTCGTCTCCACGCGGGGTAGCAGTGAGCGCAACGTCGTTTATCTCCGGGTAGGAGCACCACAGCGGGCACCCGGTCACGGAGACCTTGAACTTGCGAGGCAGATTGTAGAACTCGGGATTAGCGGTAAGGTGGTGCGCGACCTCCACAGCGAGCGGGCTGGCGTCGAGGAGTTCATGACCGTCCAAACCCGCGAGCGGGCAACCGGTGACGTTGCGGACAACATCGCCGCACGCCCCCTTGGGCGAGAGACCAATCTCTGTAAGTGCGTCGACCACTTCAACCAACGACTCGAGGGTGAGCCAGTGAAGCTGGATGTTCTGCCGCGT
Organism: uncultured Acidobacteriaceae bacterium; assembly: GCA_964247945.1. GTDB lineage: Bacteria > Acidobacteriota > Terriglobia > Terriglobales > Acidobacteriaceae > Edaphobacter. The sequence continues at coordinate 6,342 of CAXTWP010000065.1, forward strand.
GGTAATGTCGGCCAGGTTGCGGGCGTGCTTGCGCGCGATGCCGCCGATAACCCGCAGCTGATGGCTCGTCAGGATGCCGTTGGGCAGGCCGATGCGCATCATGAAGAACTCGGTGGCCTTGCCTTCGCCGCCCACGCCGCCCGTCGCGCCGATACCATCGCCTTGCGTGTAAATGCCCCACCACTTGAAGTAAAGGCCAGTCCACTCCGGCAGAACAGAGCCGCGGCCCTCGCGGGCGAACTGCCGAACCTCCTCCCAGGCCTCCCACGGGTTCTTGGCGAGCTTCAGGCGCTCGGAGCGCTGGGCCTTGGTCTCTTTAACATCCTTCACGGCGGGAGCGGCGGGTGCTTCGGGCATGAGCTGAGATATCCTTCTAAGGCTGTTGGTGTTAAAGAAGAATGCCCACTTGATAGAGTGGGCTGCGGCGGCTTGCTGTCCTCGATGTTAAACGGTCTACGAAGAGGAACAAATCCAGCCGCTGGGCCGCGTGCAACAACAGGAACAACGCCCCGCGCCGCGCGAATTTGCTAAAAACTCCATTTCTTAAGGCTACGCGGACGGCGAAGGCGCGTCAAGGTAAGCCGTCCGGCGCTGATGCCGCGGGAACGACAATTTGTTCATAGAATTCTGTTGGATGAACTTACAGGATTACGCCGGATTGCATCCTGTCCATCGCTGCAAGAAAAATGAGGCGGGCGGCTGGTTTCGATCCGAAAGCCGTTCTTCCTCCTTCAGAGCGAGCGCGACACGCGCCCTTGACCAAAATGACCAAAGGATGTGTAGCGGAGACAAGCATCGGAACGAACCAATTACGGGATTTTCCAAGATAGCACGGACACGGGCGTAGAGGCCTTACAGCAGGCCGGATCTACGTCAGCGCGCTGGGCGTCGGTAGATAAGCCGACGGTTGTGCGCGAACAGGTGCGGTCGGCAAGCGTTGCGTGCAAGAGGTGCGCGATCTCGGCAGTCAGGTGCGCCGCGAGGAACTACTCGTCGGCGATCCTTCAAACCGAGGCCGGGTTTTTAACCTTGCACCGGCGGAGGGGTGAGACAATAGCGTGGATAGGCACCCCTTTCTGGTTCTGCAACAAGCCGCACCTGGAGACAGAAGCGCATGACATCGAGTGAGCCGGGACCGAACAATCAGCAAGACGGCGCGCGGCAGCGTAAAAGCTATAAGCCGAGCCGCGCGCTGTTCTTTGTCATGCTTGCGGTGATTGTAAGCGCACTGGTTTTATTTGTGGCAATCGGGCCGCTGAAAGGTGGCGGCTCTGGGTCGAGTAATTCGACTTCATCTCCTTCTGGCCAGCACTGATAAAGACATCAATCGGCATAAGCAAGCGACATTTTGTGGCGAACGTCTGAGCCGCGGATCCAGAAAATGACGTCTTCGGCGATGTTGGTGGCATGGTCCGCCGCTCGCTCCAGATTCCGGGAGATGATAATCGCGTTCAAGGCCTGCTCTGAGACGTGTGGATGAAGCTGCATAACTTCGATAAGCTCATCCTGTACCGAATGATTGATCGCATCGACTTCATCGTCCATGGTCAGAACGGATTCGGCCAGCTTCGCGTCGGCCTCCAACAGCGCTTGTATCGCCGACCGGATCATCACGCCCACCTTCTCCCCCATATGGGCAATGTCGACCGGAAGCGAAATCTTCGGCTTATCCAGCAATAACTCAGCCCGCTGCGCGACGTTGGTGGCCTGGTCGCCGATACGCTCTAAATCGCCATTGATCTTAATGACAGACAGGATAAAGCGGAGATCGATCGCCATTGGCTGCTCCTTAGCAAGCAGGTCGTAGGCCATGTTGTCCACATCGCGTTCAGCGGCATTGATCGCGGTTTCAATCTCGCAAACATGCTTACACAGCCCGGCATCGCTGTTCAGGTAGGCTTCAAGCGAAAACTCAAGCGCCTGCTGCGAGAGCGCGGCCATCGCGAGCAGCTTATCCTTCAGCGCGGCGAGCTGTTGCTGAAAATTGATCCGGGGCACGGCGTCTCCTCAATGTTCTATTGTGACGCACTTTGAGGCAGGACTGTATGAATGGCGCATGACCTGACTACTTATACAGAAGGTACGGTTGGCGGCGCTGGTTGAAGGCGGCGAGATCAGCGGCCCAGGTTGCTGCAATCGTGCGCGGGTCTTGGTTGGCTTCAAGCGCTTGCATGGTAGCGGCGTTGGCGACAATGGTGTTGGCTTTGGCGAGGTTGAACTGCGCAGGGTAAAGATGATGGAGGGCGGCGAGGATCTCCACGCCCAGCTCGGGGGCGTCAAGGGCGGCGATGTCAACGCCGGGGATGTGGCGGGCGGTCAGGTAGGCGGCGAGTTCCTCGGCGTGGATGTAGGGTGCGCCGACCTGCTCGAAAGGGTGGTCGGAGCCGCGGCCTACGGAGACGTTGGTGGTCTCGACAAAGGCGGTGCCGGGATACAGGATGGCGGCGGCGAGCGAGCGGAGATTCGGGCTGGGATTGGTCCAGGGGAGGCTGGTCTGGTCGAAATACTCACTGCGAAACCATTTCTCCATGGGAACGACGGTCAAGTGGGTGTCCAGGCGTTCCTCGGCGACGAAGTAGCGGGCCAGTTCGCCCAGGGTGAGGCCGTGGCGGGCGGGCAGCGGGATATAGTTGATGTACGCTCCGGACTTCGACGGATCGGAGACGGGGCCTTGGACTTGTGCGCCGCCGGTGAGCGCGGGGCGGTCGAGCACGATGATCTCGGTCGCGGTGCCGGCGGTAGCTTCGAGGAAGTATTCCATAACCGTCTCGTAGGTGTAGAAGCGGACGCCGGCGTCCTGGAGATCGATGACCACGGCGTCGAGCTTGGCGAGGTGGGCCGCCTTCGGGCGGCGGTCGGCCTCCTTCGCGCCGTAGAGACTGACGATGGGGAGGTGCGTGGCCGCGTCGGTTTCGGCGAGGAGGTGCTCGGTGTCCTGCGTGCCGGAGAGGCCGTGTTCGGGGGAGAAGAGGGTGGTGAGTTGGACCTGCGGGAGGGCGTGGAGGAGCAGGTCGATGGTGCGATGGCCTTGGGCGTCGAGGCCGGTCTGGTTGGTCAGGAAGCCGAGGTTCAGATGACCGCCGTGGTGGGTAGCGGCTTCGGCGAGGACGGCGTAGTGGGTGGAGGCGAGGACGTCAATGCCGGTGAGGGTACGAGTGCTATTTGGACCGGGAACAAGGTCGAGAATAGCAGTTATGCTGCGTCCAGGAGATGGAGCGTCGTTTATATGCAATGCGTTTGCGGCGGCAGTGGCTAGTTGGCCTCGCAAAGGGCTGATGTTGACTCCGCCTCGTGGATGGATGGCGTTGGCGAGGAGGATGACGTAGGTGTTGCTGGCGGGGTCCATCCAGAGGGAGGTGCCGGTGAAGCCGGTGTGGCCGAAACTGCCGATGGGAAAGACGGCTCCGCGGGGGCGAGAGAAGGCGGAGTTGATGTCCCAGCCGAAGCCGCGCGTGGCGACGCCTTTGGTGGGCTGGCCGTCTGGCGTGAAGATGGTGGCGGTGCTCTCGGCAGTGGGGGGCTGCTCCGGAGTGGTCATCAGGCGCAGAGTGGCTTGGCTGAGGGGAAACGGGCCGGTGTTGTCGCGGAGCTTGTTAAGCAGGGCCTGGGCGAAGAGGCCGACATCGTGCGCGGTGGAAAAGACGCCCGCGTGTCCGGCGACTCCTCCCATGCGGCGCGTGGTGGGGTCGTGGACGGTGCCCCGGAGGAGGTGGTCGAAGTTGGGGTTGAGGGCGGGGTTGGCCTTGGACTCGTCGTCGCGGGCGGTGGGAGCCATGCGGCCTTCTGGCGGATAGTCGCAGATATTCCTGTTGCAGTTCATACCTGGACCGAAGACCGTTTTTTCAACCTTGTGCCCGTAAGGCGATGGTTTTGGGGCGCTACACGTACACGAACGTGTGTAGTAATGTGTATCGTTCATGCTGAGCTTACGGAATATATGTGAGAAGGCGTAGTCATCGAGACTCTCGCCAGTAATTTGCTCAACCAGCGCGCCGAGCACAATGTAGTTGATGTCGGAGTACTCAAAGTGGGTGCCGGGAACGACAGTGAGCGGAGAGGCGAGGGCGCGGCGGATGCCTTCGGCCTTGTCCGGTGCGGCGAGGCCCCAGGGGTCTTTGAGGTCGACATCGGGCGGCAGGCCGGAGTAGTGGGTGAGGAGTTGGCGGATGGTGACGGCGCTCTTCCCGTTCGCGGCGAAGGTGGGGAGGTACTGGGCGACGGGATCGTCGAAGCGGAGCTTGCCCGCCTCGTAGAGCTGCATGACGGCGGTCGCGGTGGAGAGGCACTTCGAGAGCGAGGCCATGTCGAAGATCGTGTCTTCGGTCATCGGCTCGGCGGGCGACGGTTGGCCGTCGAGCCCGGGTTCTCCGGCCAGCTTGCGGACGCCGAAGGCCTGGTGGAAGACGATCTGGTTGTTGTGGCCGATGAGGACGACGGCTCCTGGGAGCATCTTGTCGGCGATGGCCTGGGTGAGGAGGGTTGGGATGGGTGTGAAGTCGTAGGCTTGCTGCGGGGTTTGGGCTTGGAGACGCAGATTCCCTTCGGGAATGACAAACAGAAACGCAAGGGCAACGACAAGGGCTGCGACGGCTTTATCGCGGGATTGCTTGCGGAAGACGAGGCTGGCGAGCGAGCCGATGATGAAGGTCACGAGTGCTCCCAGGAAGACGTACCAGGTGAAGGCTACTTTAGGAACTGGCAGATAACGTGTGGCTTGAGGCGTGGTGAAGGTCCAGCCGCTGTTAGCTGGCCAAAGCCACAATGCGACATTGAAGGTAAATCCGACGATCATCCCGAGGATGGCTCCAATCTGCGTGGCGTACCGGGTGAGGGTGCCCAGCAGAAAAACGCCTAGTAGCGCACCATAAGCGACCGAGGCGATGGAGAGGCCGATCTCGACGACATGGCCTTTCCCTCCGGCGTGGACGCTGTAGACGGCGACGGCGAAGAGGACGAGCGCCCAGAAGATGGTGGCCGCTTTGGAGACGAGGGTTCGTTGTCTGTCGTCTGCGTCGGAACCCACCTTAGCGGCGATGAGGCTGTCGCCAAGGTGGGGCACCCGAGTTCTTCGCGCCTTCCAGGGAAGATAGAAGTCGACGACGGTGGTGCTGGAGAGCGAATTGAGCGCGGCGGAGAGGTTGGACATGGCGGCGGCAAGGATGGCGGCGACGAGCAGACCGGCGATCCCGACGGGCATTTCGGCCACGATGAAGGTGGGAAACAAGCGGTCGGGCGCGGTAGAGACGCCAGCGCCGTAGAAGACCCACAGGCCCGCTCCGATCAGCAGGAAAAGCGCGAACTGGACGAAGATGACCAGACCGGAGGAGAGCAGCGCCAGGCGCGATTCGCGGAGGGAGCGGGCGGCGAGCATCCGCTGCACCATGAGCTGGTCCGTCCCGTGCGAGGCCATCGTCAGGAAGGTCCCGCCAATCAGCCCTGCCCAGAAGGTGTAACTCTGCGTCAGGTTCAGCCCGAAGTGGAAGAGGTGGAAC
>CAXTWP010000065.1:11843-12073 GCA_964247945.1 uncultured Acidobacteriaceae bacterium
GGCTTCGGCGGCGGCGTGGATGTGCGCCCATCCGCCCGGCACCCGAGCCCCCAGCGTCACGATGGCCACCAGCGTTCCGGCGAGATAGATGGCCATCTGGACGACGTCCGTCCAGATGACGGCGGCCATGCCTCCCTCGAACGTGTAAAGCAAGGTCAATAGAGAAATGATTCCGATGGAGAGCGTGTCGCGCGTACCGATGGCGATGCCCACCACAATCGACACGGCAA
>CAXTWP010000066.1:0-6260 GCA_964247945.1 uncultured Acidobacteriaceae bacterium
GGACCTGATACTCTTTACGCCCCTGCTCGATCACATAGTCGAAGACCTCGCGCGGCGTCTTCTTCTCGACCGGGTCCTGGTTGATCTTGCTGGACCGCCTGGCGGGCTTGGCCTCGGCAGCGGTACCCGGTGCGGCGGCGATGGTCTCGTTCACGCCCTCTTCGGACGCAATCTCCTCGGCCTCGTCAAGCGCCTCCTGCGTCACTGCGGCCGCAGACTCCGGAGCATACGAGATGGTGAACGGTGCCTGTAGCTGCTCCCGAATTTGAGCGTACTTGGCGAGGAGCTGCCGGGTCTCGGCGGCGTTGGCCAGCGCCCAGTCAATCTTGCGGATCGCGCCCTGTGCGTCGATGAAGGAGACCGACCACGTCCCATGCTCTTCGTCGAGCAGTGGCGCGTCGACGCCGCGGAACTGAAAGTCCTTGCGGATGGCTTCGAGCCGGGCCTGCATCTGGGCCAGTTTCTCGGGTGACTGGAAGTCGGCACGTACGGCGGGATCCTTGCCCTCGTGGGCGAACAACTCGATGAAACCGAGCAGGGCGGTGTCATTACGCAGGCGCTTCGACACCTTATCCGAAAAGAGCAGATAGTCATTCAGCTGGCCCATAAAGGCAGTCAAGGCCAAGCCTTGCAGCTGCTTCTTCTCCGGACCATACGTCAGCACCATACCGTCCGAGGCGCGCGTCACCATGACGTCGACATACTCGCGCTCGTCCTTGATGTACTGCTCGAACTTGCCCTTCTTGATGCGGAACAGCGGCGGCTGGGCGATGTAGACGTGCCCGCGTTTGATCAGCTCGGTCATATGGCGGAAGAAGAAGGTCAGCAGCAGCGTCCGGATGTGCGAGCCGTCAACGTCGGCGTCGGTCATCAGGATCAGCTTGCCGTAGCGGAGTTTGGTGGCGTCAAAGTCGTCCTTACCGATGCCGCACCCGAGGGCGGTGATCATGGCGCGGATTTCTTCGTGGCCGAGCATCTTATCGTAGCGTGCCTTCTCCACGTTGAGGATCTTGCCCTTCAGCGGCAGGATGGCCTGGAACTTGCGGTCGCGGCCCTGCTTGGCGGTGCCGCCGGCGGATTCGCCCTCGACCAGGTAAAGCTCGCAGCGGTCGGGGTCTTTCTCTGAGCAGTCGGCAAGCTTTCCAGGCAGGCCGCCACCGTCGAGCGCACCCTTGCGCCGGGTCAGGTCGCGGGCCTTGCGGGCGGCTTCACGGGCGCGTGCCGCGTCGATCGCCTTGTTGATGATCTTCTTCGCAACCTGCGGGTTGCCATCGAGGAACGCACCCAGGCGCTCATTGACGAAAGCCTGCACCGTCCCGGCGATGTCCGAATTCAGCTTGCCCTTGGTCTGCCCCTCAAACTGCGGCTGTGAGAGCTTAACCGAGATGACGACAACGAGGCCCTCACGAACGTCGTCGCCCGAGAGGTTCTCCTTCACATCCTTGAACAGTCCAAGCGACTGCCCGGCGGCGTTAATCGTCCGTGTCAGCGCGGTCTTGAAGCCCGAAAGATGGGTGCCTCCATCGACTGTGTTGATGTTGTTGGCGAAGGTGAAGACGGTCTCGGAGTAGGCGTCGTTATACTGGAGCGCGATCTCCATGGCGACGTTGTCGCGCTCGGCTTCCATATAGATGGGCTTCTCGTGCAGGACCTGTTTCCCTTTATTCAGGTGCTTGATGAACTCGGCGATGCCGCCGATGTATTTGAACTCCTGCTGCTTGGCTTCACCGGTCTTTGAGTCGGTCGTGCGCTCGTCGGTGAGGGTGATGACCAGGCCCTTGTTCAGGAAGGCGAGTTCGCGGAGGCGCTGGGCCAGCGTGTCGTAGCTGAACTCCGTGACCGTGAAGATCGATTTATCCGGAAGGAAGTGGACCTTGGTGCCTTTGCGCTTGGAAGGACCCATTCTACGCAGGATGGACATGGGCGCGCCCTTGCTGTAGTCCTGCTCCCAGGCGAACCCGTCACGCCAGATCTCAACGTCAAACGCCTCTGAAAGGGCGTTGACGCACGAAACCCCGACGCCGTGCAGGCCGCCCGAGACTTTGTAGTTGGAGGCGTCGAACTTGCCGCCCGCATGCAGCATCGTCAGGACGACCTGAACGGCCGGCATCACCTCGCCGGTGTTAAGCACCTTGTTATCGACCGGGATGCCACGGCCGTCGTCGATGACCGTAACGGAGTTGTCGACGTGGATCGTAACATCAATGCGGCTGGCATGACCGCCGAGCGCCTCGTCGACCGAGTTGTCGACGACCTCATAGACGAGGTGATGCAAACCTTGTTCGCCTGTAGACCCGATATACATGGCGGGCCGGAGGCGGACGGCCGCAAGACCTTCAAGGATGGTAATGTTTTCAGCCGAGTAGCCGCCACCTTCTTTGGGCAGAGAAGTAGCGGCGTCCAGTTGCGGGTCCAGAAGGTCCGTCTCGGCGGGCAGTGCGGTGGTTGCCATAGAACTCCGTGCGGCGAAGCGCGATGGGAACAGGGGTCGGATCGTGCGCGGTCGCTTGAATGGGAGCAGAACTCATACCGATTCAGTAGCTTACCGATGTATTTCGCCAGAATTTACTAACAGAAGTATACCACGCTGCATCCCTCGCCCGGCATCCTCAGGAAGGACAGACGCACCGTCACCGCTCTCCCCCGCAGCACGACGTCCGCAGCCGAGGGAACAAGGCCGACTTCGGTCGGGCACAATCAACCGCCGCTGGCTCCGTCCGCTTGTGTTACGATAGTAACGATACGCAATGAAGAAAAACCTAACGGAAATGCCTCTGATGCCAAAACGGGGTCACCTTCCCGCTCTGGATGGCGTACGCGGGCTAGCCATCCTGATGGTACTCGGCGCGCATATGTTCTCGTCTAATTCAGCAGCCAATGGCAGGGTCGCCACCTTTCTGGGAGACCTGCTGAACTACGGCTTCTTCGGGGTGGACCTGTTCTTTGTCCTGTCAGGCTTTCTCATCACGGGTGTCCTGGTGGATTCGCTTGACGACTCCGGTTACTTCAGCAAGTTCTACTCGCGCCGTGCCCTGCGAATCTTTCCCTTGTACTACGGTGTGTTGCTTGTCCTGTTGGTGCTGACGCCTGTGCTTCACTTCCACTGGGAAGGTATGGGATGGCTGCTGGGTTTGTACCTGCAGAATCTCCGCCCGGAACAGCTCACGGGCTTCCAACCGGGCCCAGGCACAAACCTGACGCACTTCTGGTCGCTCGCCATCGAAGAGCAGTTCTACTTTGTCTGGCCCGCGGTCGTGTTCTTCGTCCGTGACCGCCGTAAGCTGCTGACGGTGACCCTTGCGGTCTCGGCCTCTGCCCTGGTGCTGCGCCTGCTGCTGCTCGGCGCGGGCGTAAGCGACAACCTGATCCGTATGAGCACGTTCACGCGGGCAGACACGCTGCTGCTGGGCGGTGCGCTGGCGCTGCTGTACCGGTCCGAACTGTGGCCGCGCGTGCTTAGGCTGGCGCCATATGGGTTCTGGGCGGCGCTGCTCGTGATTCTCGGCTCAATCAAGCTGTTCGGCCGCGAGTTCTTCCCTCTCGCGCCTTACCCGCGAACCATGGAATTCTGGATCTATGGCCCCCGTTACACGCTGCTGGCGCTGGCTTCGGCTTGCCTGCTCGCCTGCGCGCTGACGCCAGTCTCGACCTGCAAACGCCTGTTTGAAGCTCCGGTCATGCGATTCTTCGGCAGGTACAGCTACGGTATATACGTGCTGCATGCCGTCCTGCTGCCGCTGCTGCTAGGTACCCAACGTGCGGCGATCGTTCACCTCACGCACAGCAAACTGCTCGGCGTATTTGGGGCAGGGATCTCGACCCTCGCGCTCTCGATCGTTGCCGCTTACCTGTCGTTCCATCTGTATGAGAAGCCGTTTCTCCGGCTCAAGCAATACGTTGCCTACGCACCAAAGCGGGCGGAGCGGCGCTCCGTCGAGGAGGTACCCGTGGGACGGCCCGCACTCGATCTGGTAGACTCGAAGAGCTACATCCACGAAGTATCCCTGCTATAGGGCACGATAGGAACGCCATGCCGAAGATGAAGACACATTCAGGCGCCGCCAAGCGCTTCCACAAGACCGCCTCGGGCAAGTTCAAGCGCGGTCAGTCGAAGATGCGGCACATCCTCACCTCGAAGGCGACCAAGACCAAGCGCAAGCTCGGCGGGTCGGCCATGATCTCCGAGGCGGACCAACCGAAGGTGGCCCGGATGCTTCCCTACGCCTGAGTTTTAGGCCGAAGCACCTTACTTTTGGATCGAGCCGCTGCAAAGCGAAGGGTCGTAACGCGTTGAGGCCCCTGGGAGAGCGAAAGCCACCCACCGAGATCCAGAGCTGCAGGGCGCGTGAAGAGGCCACCCTTACCTCCAGCCGCTAAACGAACCACGCAAAAGGAGATGCATTATGCCCCGTGTCAAAAGGAGTACCAAACGCAACGACCGCCGCAAAAAAATCCTCAAGCGCGCGAGCGGCTACTTCCTCACCAAGTCCAAGCTCTACCAGGCCGCGCAGGAGGCGGTAGAGCGCGGTCTGATGTTCGCCTACACCGGCCGCAAGCAGAAGAAGCGGCAGTTCCGCTCACTCTGGATTGTGCGCATCGGTGCCGCCAGCCGCCAGCATGGCATGAGCTACTCGACCTTTATCAACGGCCTGAAGCGCGCCGGCAACGGCCTCGACCGCAAGATCCTCGCCGATATCGCCGCGAACGATGCCGCGGGATTTGCCGCGCTCGTGGCACAGGCCAAGTCCGCTCCGCCCACGGTGGCCCGAACCGCTACCATCTAGCTACACAGCACTCAAGGAACTTGGCAAGGGCCACGACGTACCGTCATGGCCCTTGCTGTTTCAACGATGCGATGCGTTCAATGACGTATCCTTAGAGCTATGGCGACTATGACCCCTCCTCTTGAAGCCGAAGCCACGACCGTAAGCGGAAACGCCCCGTTCGAATCGTGGGGCCGCTACCCGACCTATCAGGCCAATCTGGTTCCGCTGAACTGGCAATCGGATTTCCCCGCAGCGATCTCGGGTCTGCACAACGGCGCGCTGCCGGTCGGCATGGGACGAAGCTACGGCGACTCGTGCCTGCTCAAGGACGGCAACCTGCTGGTGACCACCGGGATGAACCGGTTGCTCCACTTCGACCCGGAGACCGCTATCCTGACCGCCGAGGCCGGCGCTACGCTGGCGCAGATCCTCGACTTCGCCGTACCGCGCGGCTTCTTCCTGCCCGTTTCGCCGGGTACGAAATACGTGACTCTTGGCGGCGCGATCGCAAACGACATCCATGGCAAGAATCATCATCTTGCCGGGACGTTCGGCTCGCACGTGACCGAGTTTGAACTGGCCCGATCCGACGGGTCGCGCAAGATCTGCTCGCCCACTGAAAATGTAGACTTCTATGCTGCCACTATCGGCGGGTTGGGACTCACGGGCGTCATCACCTGGGCCAAGCTGCGGATGAAGCCGATCGTCTCGCGCGGCATCGACTATGAGGGTATCCAGTTCCATGGCGTCGATGAGTTTTTCGAACTGACGCGGCAGAGCGAACATATCGAGTACACCGTGAGCTGGATTGACTGCGCGTCAACCGGCAAGAACTTCGCCCGCGGCGTCTTTATGCAGGGCGACCACTCCCCGCTGCCGGCGGAACTGAAGCCCTCGCCCGAGCCGAAGCTGGTCTTTCCCTTCGATGCACCGGGGTTCGCGCTGAACCACACGACGGTAAGCCTCTTCAACACAGCGTTCTTCCATAAGCAAATGAAACCTCGCGTCAAGACGGTACAGGACTACGAGCCCTTCTTTTACCCGCTAGACAAAGTGCTGCACTGGAACCGGATGTACGGCAGAAACGGTCTCCTTCAGTTTCAGTACGCCATTCCCTGGGAGAGCGCCCGCGAGGGCACCATCGCCATCCTGCAGGAGGTGGCGAGGTCTGGGCTGGCGTCGTTTCTTGCCGTGCTGAAGGTCTTCGGCAACGTTCCTTCGCCCGGCATGATGAGCTTTCCCCAGCCCGGAGTGACGCTGGCGCTCGACTTTCCCATCAAGGCCGACAAGAGCTTTCCGCTGTTCGAGCGGCTCGCCGATATGACGCGCGACTACAACGGCCGGCTCTACCCCGCCAAAGATGCGGCCATGACGGCAGCGCAGTTCCAGGCGTTTTATCCGCAGTGGGAAAAGTTCGCCCGCTACCGCGATCCCATGCTTACCTCCAGCTTCTGGGAGCGCGTCACCGGAGAAAAGACCCTGCTATGAGTCCAG
>CAXTWP010000066.1:6270-12056 GCA_964247945.1 uncultured Acidobacteriaceae bacterium
TGCTCGGCGCGACCTCCGGCATCGCCGAGGCCACCTGCCGGATCTGGGCCGCGCAGGGCGCGCGCCTCTTCCTGGTTGCTCGCAACGCGAGCAAGCTCGCCGCCGTCGCCGCGGACCTTCGCACCCGCGGAGCCGGCTACGTCGACACCGCAGTGGCCGACCTCGACGACACAACGCAGCACGCGTCGTTGCTCGCTCACGCGGTCAACTCCCTCACCGGCATGGACGTCGCCTATCTCGCCCACGGGATCCTCGGTGAGCAGCCGCAAGCGGAGCAGGATTTCGACCATGCCGCCCAGATCCTGCACACCAACTTCGTCGCGCCGGTCTCCCTGCTGACGTGGCTGGCCAACTACTGTGTCCAGCGCCGTGCGGGAGTACTCGCCGTCATCTCGTCCGTGGCCGGTGACCGTGGCCGCAAGTCGAACTATCTCTACGGCTCGTCCAAAGCGGGTCTGTCGGCGTTCCTGGCTGGCCTGCGTAACCGCGTCGACCGCGAAGGCGTAACCGTGCTGACGATTAAGCCCGGACCGGTGAAGACGGCCATGACCACCGGCATGAAAGGCTCGGAGAAGTTCGCCGATGTGAGTGCGGTGGCCAAGAGCATCGTCGCCGCGATCGAAGCGCGCAAGGACACGCTGTACGTGCCCTTCCAATGGGCACCCATCATGTTCGTCATCCGCCACATTCCGGAGAGCGTGTTCAAAAAACTCAACCTTTGATCGCCGCGATGGAAGCTGCTGGGTTTCACCGCGGGGAGACGATTGTCGCCGGATGCACAGCGAGTTCGAACTCGACGATGGGCGAGTCGCTTCGCAATCGTCATGACGGTAAAGGTACGTCTCTGGACTGCGGCTTACCTCCCGCTCGAATGTAAGATCTCAACCGTTGACTCGTGGCTGGGACTGCCGGTCGTCTGGAGCGATGTAGATGCGATTGTAGGACCGGGCCGGCGAAAGCCGCCGGTTATCGAGCTCCGTTCAGGTGTGCAACAGGAGCTACATAATGCGAAATCGCTCCCGCATAAGCCGTTGGAAGCGCGGCCGCCAGATCAGGTCGTAGGCAAGCTCCTTGCCGGGAAACATTGCGAGCGCGGCTTTACGACTGTCGGCGATCATCTGCGAGGCCTCATCGATCGTCAGGGAGGCGTCCTGGGCGATCACCTGAAGCACCATGTTCATCATCATCTGTAGTCGTCGAACAAGCTTATGCTCTTCCGCGCGCTCTTCGGCGCTCATCACGGGTGCGGTCAGGTTCGTGGTCTCTTCCGGCTGCATCGGATTCGCTCCTTCGGCTCAAACGGCAGTTTAGACGGGTTGTTGGGACGATAGGAAATGATACCTGTTGCCGGCCATGGGACATGGCCGTTCGCGGGAGGGTTGAGGCGGGTAAAATCCAGTTAGATGATTATCAAGAAGCTTGCTCTCTCCCTCGTGCCTGCGCTGCTTATCGCTTCGTTCGCCCACGCCCAGCTTGCCGCCTACGGCACCGTTACCGTGCGGCGTATGACCGACATCCCCTACACCGTGGGATCGACGAGTGCGACGAACGGCAGCTTCGACCCGGTCGGCGGCATGGGCGGAGTCTCCTACGACTTCAAGCCTGACGGCCCGGTCCGGCTTGGCATCGACGCGCGCGGAAGCATCGTCAACAGCACCCAGGGCGCGTACCCGAACGCGAATGCGGGCGGGGGTCACATCGCCTCCGGGCTGGGCGGCCTGCGGGCATCGTTCCATACGCCGTTTATCCCCGTAAAGCCGTATGTGCAGGGCTCGGCCGGCGTGGCGCGGACGAACTTCGGCACGCAATACAACACTGGGCTGGCGAGCGGAAGCATCTCCAACTCCACGGGCGTCCTGCTGACGACCCACCTTGAGTATGACCTGTTCGCCGGGGTCGATCTCGCCGTCTTTCCGCTGATCGACTTCAAGGTGGTGGAGTTGGGCTACGGAGCCGTGCAGGGGACCGGGCACACCTATCCGGTTGGCACCATCAGCACAGGCATCGTGATCCACATTCCTTTCACCCGAACGCACTGAAGTGTGTGGATGATCTCCACAAGGAGTGGGAAATTGTTGGCTTAAGCACAGGGGCACCGCTTTGGCCATTTAGATGTCCGGAAACCGCGCATCTCCGGGCATCGTAAGGGTGAACGCACAATTGTGCGCTTCAGAATGGCACAAGGAGACCTAGGATGGCAACGTCACGATTTGAAACAACCCTGAATGCACTCAAGCAGGGAGCGAAGTCTTTCACCGTAGAGAAGGCCGTAAGCAACATTGAAGGCTGGGAGGACTACCTCTCCAAGCACGACCACGAGGGCGTCAAGCGCGTGGTGACCGACCTTGGCAAACTGAAGAAGCTGCTCCATGCAAAAGAGCTTGATGGCGAGGCAATTAAGACGCTGGTCCAGAAGCTGGGCAAGGAGACGATCGCGGTCGCCGGCGACGAGAAGACTGCCACGGCCAACCACATCAAGGAGTTGGGCGAGGCGCTTTCGACCGCGGCTTAGATTTAGGCGCGTCAGGTACTACCGGGAGCGGCTTAGGTCGCTCCCGTGCTGCTTAAGGCGCACCCGCTTGCAGTATCTCGTGGATGCCGCCATCACGGTTGAGCAGAAAGGTGGTGAGGCCGAACTCGTCGGTGCGGTAGAGGTGAGTGCCCGCTTCGGCAAAACGCTGGATCACCTCATAACGCGGGTGACCGAAGCTATTGTCCTTGCCGACGGAGATCACGGCATCACGCGGGGCGATCGCGTTCACGAAGTCCTCCGTGGATGAAGTTCGGCTGCCATGGTGACCTACTTTCAGCAGCGTAACCGGTTGAAGGTGGCCATTGGTGAGCATGTCGCGTTCACTGGGGGTCTCAGCGTCACCCTCAAGCAGGACGGAGGCGTCGCCATACTGCAGGTGGAGGACCAGAGAATCATCGTTGCGTGGAGCGGCCGGGTTCAGATATGCAGCTTCAGGCGCGAGGACGCGGACCTCGACGCCTCCCCACTCCTGGGTGTCGCCCGCATGGAGGTGGCGGACGGTAGCTCCGAGATTCGCCGCCTCGTGGAGCAGGCCCTGATAAGCAGCGGAGCTTGGGTCTACGGAGACCCAAAGCTCACGTGGGCGGAAGCTACGTAGCACCGCAGCCATGCCGCCCATGTGGTCGGAGTGAGCATGGCTCAACGCAAGCACATCGAGACGGCGAAGGTGGCGCGACCACAGGTAAGGCGATACGACCTCTTCGCCCACATCGAACCGGCTGGTGGCGTCGGCGGTCTCTTTCACTGCGCCGGTGGGGCCGCCCGCGTCAACGAGCATCGTCCGGCCGGTAGGGCCCACAATGAGGACAGCATCGCCCTGGCCCACATCGATGGCAGTCACTTCAAGCTGACCGGGGACGACGGTGGCGGGTTCGGGCCAGAGGATCGCGGCGGCGGCAAGCGGGAGAACGGCGGCGGCAGGCCACACCCAACGTCCAGACCGGCGCACGGCCCAGCAGCTGAAGAACCACCCGGCGGTGGCGGCTAGCGCAATCCAAAGCGCCGGACCGGGAATGCGGGTGTCGGCCACCTGCACGTGCCCGATACGGCGAATGACCGCGACAATTCCATGCAGCAGCAGCGCGGTTCCGGTGCCCGGTATGACCGCCAGCCATGGGCTCAGCAGTGACGCGACAAAGGTAAGGATCGCCATCGGCGCAAGCACCGCCACCAGCGGAATGCTGAGCATATTGGCCGGGAGCGCGAACACCGTGGCGCGGTGGAAGTAGAGCGCCATCGGCAGCACCATCACCGCCTCCGCGACGATGCCGACAAGCGCGAGTTCGACGGCCCACAGGGTCCAGCGCACAAGGATAGCGGGGGCGGGGCGGCCTAAGAACGGCTGGACGGCCTCACCCCAAAGCCGCAGCATGACGCGCATCTGCGCCAGGCGTGGCACCATGGCCACGTCCAGCCAACGGTCGTCGAGCTTGCGGGCGGCGTGGGCATACGGCAGAAAGCTGCGCTCCCCCAGCGGCACGGCGATGCCGCCGATAGCCACGATCACCAGGAAGGTCATCTGGAAGCTCGCCTCGAACAAGCTGCGCGGCCACCAGACCAGTACCCCCATTGCGGCCGCGCCAAGCGCATTCAGAACACTGCGTTCGCGGGAAAGCAGCCGCGTCAGCAGGAAGATCGTCGTCATCAGCAGAGCACGCTCGACCGGTGCGCCGAACCCGGTAAAGACCGCGTAGACCGCAGTCAACCCTATAGTAAGCAAGCTGGCCGCCCACTCACCCAACCGCAGGCGGCGCATCAGCCAAAAGACGCCGCCCGCGAGTAGCGCTACATGCATCCCGGAGACGACAAAAAGATGGAACGAGCCTGTCCGCTCGAACCCCAGCCGCAGGCCGTGGTTGAGGCGGGAACGGTCACCGAAGAGCATGGCGTTGATCATCCCGGCGTCATCTAGGCTGAGCCGCATCATGGAGGCAAGCGCGCGGTTGGCGGGCGAGGTCACGTAGCCAAGGATGCGGTCCGCGGCCCAGCTCTGCGCTGCGTGGACGCGGCACCCGAAGTCAAGGCGGTCCCAGCGGCCGATATGGCCGAGCTGCTGTAGCTTGGTGGTCTTGACGCCAGCGTGAGCGGCGATGCCCTGTTCGAGCAGATAATCGGCATACTGCCAGGCCCCGGGATCGCGGTATCGCTCCGGAACCTTCAAGCGCATGGGAGCTTCAATAAGATCGCCGCAGCGCAGGGCGGGCGGCTCGCCGACGAAAGTGAGGCGTACCCCACCAGCCACCGGTTCCATCCACGACACATCCGGGGTGAGTTGCTCCACGGCATCGACGCTCAGGTCGATGGAGAGGACGCTGGTTTGAGGCGCGTCCTCGCGTTCGACCCAGAGCGTGGGATCGGCGTCGGCGTTCTGGTCGAGGCCCATGGCGGGTAAAGTGCGCACGCGAACCACGTGGCCCCGCACAGTGCGGCTGAGGCCGTCGGCGTAGGTGAGCAGAGCCTGCTGGGCAGGGGGCACGGGCTGAATCTCCGCGCACCAGAGACCGGTGACGATCCAGACGCCCGCCACGGCGAAGACGCCCGGCCAGGCCTTGTGGCGCAGCCCAACCAGAACCAGGACGATCAATCCTAGGAGCGCAAAGAGCAGAACGGCCGGCGGCTGCCAACGGCTGCCTAGGACTTCCCCCAGGGCAAAGCAAAGAGCCGCGGCAAGCAGCGGCGCTCGGCGCAAAGATAGCGGCTCGACGGCACTGTGCGGCCAAAGGTCCAGGCGCGGAGCTCTAGTTGCTCGAGTCCGTGCGCGAAGAGTCTGTGCCGCCGTAGGGCTTGGCGCGAGTACTGGCATTGCTGTCCGCCATTCCTGCTCAATGGGTCGCGGCTGCCGAGGCAGGGCGCGATCAGCGGTGAAGCATCACAACTGTCTCCAGGTGAAACGTCTGCGGAAACAGGTCGACAAGGTGCAACTCGTGGACCGTGTAGCCGGAGTCTACCAGAGCGCGAAGATCCCGCGCGAGAGTGGTGGGATCGCAGGAGACATAAACCATCTCCGGCGCGCGTACGCGGGCGAGCAAAGCGCATACCTCCAAGCCCAACCCGGCGCGGGGCGGGTCGAGCACAATCAAGTCGGGCCGTTCGCGCTGCACTACTGCCGCGCCGAGGAAGACGGCGGTCCTCGTGGCAATGATCGTCGTGCCGGGTAGCGCGGCGACCTCAACGCTGACGACGTTCGCAAATCGATCGTCCAGCGCCTTCGAGAACAGCCCCACCCCGGCGTAAAGATCCCACGCCAGTGTGC
>CAXTWP010000067.1:0-8710 GCA_964247945.1 uncultured Acidobacteriaceae bacterium
TCGCCTATGCGCCCAGCGGCACCGAATACCAGATACCGATCGTGGCGAAGGGCCGGAGCGGGAGCGGTCGATTTACCGATTTTTCTTCGATTACCGTACGTTTTCCCTAACGGCACCTACAGCCCCAAGGAGTGATTCGATGCAGAGCAGCTTCCTCGCACTCTTAATGCTGGCGACGCCGGTGTTCGGGCAGCCGATGCAGCCGTGGCTGACCCGCAGCGCCGACAACGCGCGCTCCGGCTGGAACAGCCATGAGACAGTGTTGACGCAGCAGAGCGTGGCCACCAAGGGCGTTTCGCTCCGAACCGTTGTTCCGGTTGTAGGTGACGCCCGCGGCATGGAAGCCCAGCCGCTCATTTTGCCCGGCGTGCAGACCGCCAACGGTCGGCGTGACGTGATGGTGCTGCCCAGCATGGCCGACGTGGTGCGGGGAGTCGACGCGCACGACGGCTCCGCGATCTGGCAGGTGAACCTGGGAACGCCGGTCCAGGGCAGCGCGGCGATCGACTTTCACTTGATCAACGACAAATGGGGCTGCCTGAGCACCGGGGTGATTGACCCGGATACCGCTCGGTTTTACCAGGTGTGCTGGGTGTCCCCCGATGGCAGCGGTGCTCCGCAGACCGCGCGTTACTCCATGTTCGTGCTAAACGTAGCGGACGGTTCGCAGGTTATTCCGCCGGTGCTGATCGAAGGTCTGGACTTTAATACAGCGATGCGAAAGGCGCGGAGTTCGGCCGTGCTGATTGCGCCGAAAGGGGTCAAGACGGTGCTGCAGTGCACCGGCTCGGTGAACGAGACGGTAAACGGCCCATCGGGATACTGCTTCGCGTTTGAGACGGCCACCAACAAGCTCACGGCGATGATGGCCACGACACAGGACAAGGGTGCCGGCATCTGGATGTCGGGTGCGGGCCTGACCTGCGACGGTAATCAGGATTGCTACGCCATGACTGGCAATGGTGCCTTCAACGGCACCACGCAATGGGGAGAGAGCTTTCTTAAGATTCGTTACACGCCGGCGAGCGGTGGCGCGGCCGCCTCGATCAAGGTCATGGATCATTGGACGCCCTGGACGGACCAGGCCCGCGCGGGTTCCGCCGGCGCGCAGCCGGCAAGCAAGCTGGCCGGCATTTCGATGGTGACGGAGGCGGTTAAACCCGTCGGCGGCGGTATGGCGATGCCTGCAAGCAACGCCCGCCTGGTTACCAATCGCAACAGTCGGGGAGAGCCGGTTCTTCTCGTCTATCCCCAGCTTTCGGCGGCGGCGCGGACGGACCAGGACCTGGGTTCAGGCGGGCTGACGTATGTCGCCGATCTAAACATCGTCTGCGGTGGAGGCAAGGACGGCCTGCTCTATTGTCTGAACGCGGCGCACATGGGCGGAACCACACCGGCCAATCTCGCCGCGAACGCGCATGCCAACTGCGCAAAGCTGATCGGCGGCATGCCGGTCTGGGGCACTATGGACCCCGGAGCGGTCGACCCGTGCCCACAAGACCCGAGGAACTTGAATTTCCTCCCCTTCGGAGACTCCGCGCATCTTCACGCTTCCCCGGTCGTGATGTGGGACCCGCTGCTGAATGCCTGGACGCTTTTTCTGTGGGGCGAAAATCAGCAGATGCATAAGTGGCAGCTCAGCGAAAGCGCCGCCCCAAAGTACCTTGGCCAGACGCGTGAGTACGCGTCGTCGGACGTACACGGCAACTCCCCTGGAGGTATGCCCGGCGGCTTCTGCGCCGGTTCGAGCAACGGCAGGGACCCGAACAGTTATCTGCTGGTGTGCGCAGTGCCGCGCGGGGATGCCAACGCCGCCACGGTGCAGGGCCATATCGTGATCTATGATCCCGTGCATCTCGGGACCGACGGTTTTTTGCCGAAGCTCTGGGACTCCGACGATTGGGGCTGGTCGGGAGCACAGGAGGGCGCGAATTACAGATTCTTCAACAAATTTATGCCGCCGGTAATCGACGGCGGTGAGATCATTTTGCCGAACTATGCCGGTGGTGTTCTGATCATGGCGCAATAGTTTGAGTTCTGAAGAAGTTGGGAGGCGACATGAAGTCGGCAAGCGTGGCATCGGACGAAGCGCTGCTCCAGGACGGTAAAGCGGCTTCAGCAAACATCACGAAGCGCATTCAGGACCTCGGGGATTGGCGCGGAGAGACGCTCGCTCGTATTCGCCGGCTCATCCACAAAGCCGACCCCGACATTCAGGAGGAGTGGAAGTGGAGGGGGGTTCCCGTCTGGTCCCATGACGGCATCGTCTGCACCGGAGAGACATACAAGAAGGTCGTTAAGTTGACCTTCGCGCGTGGAGCCTCAGTCGACGACCCGAAGAAGCTCTTCAACTCCAGTCTGGAAGGAAACAAGCGCCGGGCGATCGACTTACGTGAGGGCGAAGAGATTGACGAGGGTGCCTTCACGCAGCTCATCCGCGACGCGGTTGCAGCTAACTGCGCGGCGCTAGACCAGCGGGCAGCTGGAAGGAAACGCCCGGCTTCGCAGCAAATGCGCCGCCCAGAATGAGTATTGAAAGGATCAGCCGTTGTTTATCGATCCGCTTCCTCAATCTCCTTTGAGGAGGGTTTGCATCAGGATGGCTGCGCCCAGCGAGAGCAGCAAGGCGACGGGCATGGCGACCGCGCCTACTTTCAAAAAGTTCCAGAAGCTGACGTTCAGCTTCTCTTTACGAAGCGCCAGCAGCCAAAGAATGGTGGCAAGCGACCCGGTGATGGAGAGGTTCGGCCCCAGATCGACGCCGATGAGGGCTGCATGGGAGATCAAGCCCCGAAGATGCGCCGCCTGCAAGGTGCCTCCGGCGATGAGTCCCAGCGGCAGATTGTTGACGAAATTGTTGCCGACCGCCACGGCGAAGCCAACGGCCAGAGCCGCCATGGGAGGTGCCAGTCTTTGCGCCGCGGCCAGCCAGGACTGCGTCAGGTGCAGCGCGCCGATGCTCTCCACCGCATCGACCATGATGAAGAGGCCGGCAATCAGGACGAGCGTGCCCCAGCTAATCGCCTTAGCCAGCTTGAGGGGGTTGCTCTTGCTCTTGATGGAGACGACCGCCGTTATGACCAGAGCGGCCAGGCACGCCGGCAGGCCGAGGTCCTTCTTGAGCGTGGAGGCGGTGAGGAGCGTGATGACCATCAAGCCCAGGCCGGCGAGAACCAGCTTGCCCTCACTTTTGAGCGGTTCCCCTTCAATCTTTTCTTCGACGCGAGCCCGCAAATCCTTCTTGTAGAACAGTCTCATCACCGCGTAGGTGGCGATGATCGAGAGAAGAGACGGTACACCAAACGAGAGGAGCCACCGCCCGAGCGGAGGCATGGCGCCGCCGTGGAAGACGACCAGGTTGGCTGGATTCGAGATCGGCAGGACGAACGAAGCCGCGTTCGCGATCAGCGCGCAGGCAAACAGATAGGGCAGCGGTTCGACCTTTGCTTTGCGCACGGCGGCGAGGATAGCCGGGGTGAGGACGACCGCAGTCGCGTCGTTTGACATGAAGATGGTAACCAGCGTTCCGATGCCGTAGACAAGGGTGAACAGACGCGCGCAAGAGCCGTTCGCGCCCTGGATCGCAGCGGAGGAGAGCCAATCGAAGACGCCATGCTCGCGGGCCAGCTCCGAGAGCAGCATCATGCCGGTCAAGAAGAAGTACACATCTGATCCTTCACGGATCGCTTTGCCTGCAAGCTTGAGCGGCACTATACGGAGAGAAATCAGCAACAGGGCGCCGCCGCCGATCCAATACACTTCCGCTATGTTCCGCGGCCGAATGAGCATAAGCAAAATGCTTACGCCGACGATGATGGAAAGAAAAATGCGCGCGACTTCCGGAGCGATCAGCAAGCCGACTCCGGCGCACCGGAATAGGGTATGCACTTGCCGCCAAATTTCAGGCACATGGGATGATACGTTCCATTCTTCCCGCTCGGACTCTAGACAGAAAGCGTGCCCATGCCTTACGCGCTGGTATGGTCACCCTACTGCTAGGGTACTTTATACCAGCCGCGCGCGGCGGGGCATTGTAGGTAGGTTAAAGCTTCAACGGGAGGCCTTCGCCGCCGCAAGCTGCGCGATCTTCAGCCTGGAAGGGGAGCAGGAGACGTAGTCGAGATCCAGTGTCTTAAAGAACTGGATCGATGCCGGATCACCGCCATGCTCTCCGCAGACCCCGATCTTGATCATTGGGTTTTCCGCGCGCACACTCTTGACCGCCATCTGGATCAACGCCCCTACGCCCTCCTGGTCGATGGTGATGAAGGGATCGGCCTTTAAGATGCCTTGCTGTAGATAGCTTTCCAGGTAGGTGTAGGCATCGTCGCGGGAGAAGCCGTAGGTCATCTGCGTCAGGTCATTGGTCCCGAAGGAGATGAAGCTGACATGTTTGGAGATGGGTCCGGCGCAGATCGCGGCGCGCGGCAGCTCGATCATGGTGCCGACTTTGTAGATGACGCTCTTGTTGTGCTCGAGGAAGAGATCGGTGGCGGTGGCGTGGATCATCTCGGCGAGCACACGCATCTCCTGTTCGGACGCGACCAGCGGCACCATGATCTCCGGGCAAGGCGCCGGACCCTGCTCGGCGACCTTCAACGCGGCCAGCAGGATCGCCTTAACCTGCATGCGCAGAATTTCCGGATAGGTGAGGCTGAGACGGCAGCCGCGATGACCCATCATCGGGTTGATTTCGGTCAGTGACTCCACGCGTTGACGAATGGCCACGAGCGAAAGCGCATGCTCCCAGTTCTCGTCGCGGCGTGCGCCGGCAATCTCGGTGTTGATCTCCTCCACGGAGGGAAGGAATTCGTGCAGAGGCGGATCGAGCAGGCGGATGGTGACCGGCAGCGACTCCATAGTGCGGAATATTTCTTCGAAATCCTGCTGTTGGATGGGCAGCAGAATGTCCAAAGCGGCGATGCGGTCGGCTTCAGTGTCGGCAAGAATCATCTTGCGCATGTGACCGAGACGGTCGGACGCGAAGAACATATGTTCCGTGCGGCACAGCCCGATGCCGCTCGCGCCCGCTGCTCGCGCGGCGGCCGCATCCTCCGGCGTGTCGGCATTGGCACGCACCGCGCAGCTTTTGTCTTCGATGGCCCACTGCAACAGCTTATCCAGTTCGGGATGGTCCTTGCTGGCGCTGCGCAGGGGCAGTTTGGCCGCAAACACACGGCCGGTGCTGCCTTCAAGCGACAGCCAGTCGCCTTCGCGAAAGGTGCTTGCGCCGATCGTCAGCGTGCCGGCCGAGGGGTCCACGGCAATCTCCCGGGCACCCGTGATGCAGCACTTTCCCATGCCGCGAGCAACAACCGCCGCATGGCTGGTCGCGCCGCCTCGCGCTGTCAGAAAGCCCGCGGACGCGGCCATACCGTGGATGTCTTCCGCCGTGGTCTCCTGAGTTACCAGGATCACGGTCGCACCCTGCGCTTGCATGGCTACGGCGCGATTCGCCGATAATGCGATGACACCGACCGCCGCGCCCGGCGAGGCGGGAAGGCCGCTGGTCAAAGCCACCGGATTACCGGTGAGGTCGAGCTGCGGCGACAGCACCTCGACCAGCGATGCGGGAACAATCCGGCTGAGAGCTTCTGCGCGTGTGATCAGACCCTCTTCGACCATCTCGACGGCGATCCGTACTGCCGCCAGCGCGGAGCGCTTTGCGGAACGGGTCTGCAACAGGAATAGCTTGCCCGACTCCACGGTGAACTCAAAGTCCTGCGTGTCGCGGTAATGGTCTTCAAGCCTGCCGACCAGCCGCATCAGCTCGTTGTAGACCTCCGGCATCTGCCCGGCCAACGCGGCGATGTCCACGGGGGTGCGCACCCCGGCGACGATGTCCTCACCCTGGGCGTTGGCCAGGTACTCCCCGAAGACGCCGTTGGCGCCGGTCGAAGGATTGCGGGTGAAGCCGACGCCGGTCCCGCTGTCGAGGCCGCGGTTGCCGAAGACCATCGCCTGCACGGTGACGGCGGTGCCCATGGCCTCGGAGATGTTGTTGAGCTTGCGGTAGAAGCGCGCCCGCTCACTGTTCCACGAACGAAATACCGCTTCGACGGCCATCGTCAGCTGCGCCTTGGGATTCTGCGGGAAAGGCTCACCGGTATGCTGCGCGATTGCCGCCTTGAAGGCATCGATCTCGCGGCAGAGCAGGTTGACTTGCTGTCTCTCGTCAAGCACCGCGGGCAAGGCAGTCTGCGCGTGATGGCCGGCCTGTTCAAAAGCAGGCTTGGGCACGTCCAGCACAACGGTGCCGAACATCTGCAACAGCCGCTTGTAGGAGTCGTACGCGAATCGCTCCGAACCGCTGCGCGCCGCCAGACCTGCGACGGAGACGTCGTTGAGGCCGACGTTGAGGATGGTGTCCATCATTCCGGGCATGGAGATGGGCGCGCCGGAGCGGACACTGACCAGCAGCGGATCCTCGGAATCGCCGAACTGCTTGCCGGCCTCACTCTCCAGCCATTGCAGCCCTTCGCTGATCTCGGCAAGATGGTCCGGCGTGAGTGCGCCGGTCAGCATGTACTCGCGGCAGACGTCGGTCGTGATGGTGAAGCCTGGAGGCACGGGCACTGAAAGGCTGGTCATCTCCGCCAGTCCGGCCCCTTTGCCGCCCAGCAGATCGCGCATCGATCCGTCGCCATCCACCACACCGCCGCCGAACCGGTACACATTGCTCGCTGAACTCACCATTTCACACCTCAAGAAGATTTGGTCCCGTGCGCGACGGACGTTTGTTATACACAGACCTTACGGGCGTAATTGGCGGTAAGCAATATGGACCTGTCCGATTCGGTCTAGGGCCTAGGAGCCCTAGGCCCGGTTGGGCTATAGTCACGAACATGGCCAAAACACTGTCTCCTGCGGCGTGGGTCCCTCGATTGGAACGCGCTTTGATCACTCGCGACATCAAGGAGGGCTTCGCGTTGCTCGACCAGGCGTTTGAAGGTTCCCCTTCACTCGACATGGAGTCGGTATCGGCTATCCCTTTCCTGCTGTGTCTTGCGCAGTGGAGTGACTTGGGCTACCGCGACCTGCGCTTCTTCGACGAGATCGCCACAGCTCGGTCGGCGATCGACCAGCGCCGTCTCCCCGTTGTTGATTTCTTTTGTCTCCAGCTTATCGACGCCTATCGCACGCTGGCCACGGAGCAGTTCGAAAGCAGCATCGGCATGCTGGACGTAGTCTTGAGGGCAGCCGAACCGGTCTTGTCGGACTACCTGATCTTCCTCGGGAATTTTTGGAAGGGCCGCGCACACCGTAAGCGGGGGGACTACGAACAGGCGCAAATCCACATTCTGCGCGCGCAGGAGATCGCCCGGGAGATGCAGACACCGAGACTCGTCGCCGTGACACAGATCCACGAGAGCTGGCTTGCGTTTCAACGCGGCGAGCGGCCGCGTGCCTTCGAACTGCTGGAAAGTGCGGAGCGGGTCTTGCAGCCAACTGGGCATGCCTTATCGTTGGGGAACATTGAATCTGCCCGGGGCCGGTTCGTTCGCCGCTCCGGCGAGTACACACGCGCGCTTGGCCACTTTGAATCCGCCATTGCAATCTACCGCAAGGCCTATCCCCGGCACCCGAACCTGGCGCGCGCGCTGGTCAACGCCGCCTACGTCAAGCGGTTGATCGCTCTCGACCTGAGGCCGCGCCATGCTGGGGAACAGGTGGTCGGAGCCGTGCATGCTAAATCGCTCAAGATCGCGCGCGAGGCTCTGGAGTTGCTGGAGCAGGCTGGGCAGATCTACTCGCACCATCATCATCAGGGTGGCACTGGTTCGGTGCTGGTGAACGCCGCGCATCTTCATCTTGAGAGCGGCGACATGGACGAGGCGGAGACCGCGGCGCGCCGTGCTTTCGCACTCGGCCAACAGAAGCATGATCTGATTTTGATGGCCCGTGCGCAGATCGTGCAGTCCGCGGTCTCCCTTGCCCGCGTCGAGGAGCAGCTGGGGGAAGAGCAGGACATCGCCTTGCACGCCAACCTCGCGGTGCAGCACGCCGACGACGCGATCCATCTCGGCCTGAAGACCCAGAACAAGCGGTTGCTGGCGGAGGCTTACATCGCGCGCGGCATGGCGGCTGCATCTGACTACTTTCGCGAGTGGCAGGTGGCCAAAGACTACGCCGGGAAAGCCGCTGCGCTGCTTAGCCCAGACGACCGCGATCACCTGCTGCGCACGCTTGCGGACCTCAAAGCCAAGCTGCTGGGCGAGACCAAGATCGAAGAGACCTTGCGCCTCTGGTCGGACGGCCAGCTTGGCGACAAGACCTTTCAGCAGGTGCAGGAGGAATTCGCCGAACTCATCATCCCCAAGGTGTGGATGCGCAGCGGCAAGAACATCACCTTGGTCTCAAAGACGCTCAGCATCTCGCCCAAGAAGGTACGCCGCATCCTGCGTAACGTGCGCGACACCGATCACGTGTAAGCGACGATTCCGTAAAAATGGGCCATCATCATGTTAGGTCCGGGCAAAGCCTTCAGGAGTGATCGGCGTGGTGCTTAGGACGCGCGTTGTCCGCTGATGTGTCCTGTGCCATAGGGTTCGTCAGGTCCTAGGCCTGGACGAGATCGGCGGAAGTACGAACTTGACCGTCGATCGCCATTACACCGCTATATCGCTCTTTGCTTCATAGTACAAACGCTACGATGCGAACACGGCCGCGCCGGCTTCGCTGCCGCATGGCTGCGCCGCCGCGGCCTGCC
>CAXTWP010000067.1:8720-12001 GCA_964247945.1 uncultured Acidobacteriaceae bacterium
GCTGAACACGGCCGACGTGCTGGTGGAGAACTTCCGCCCCGGCGCGCTGGACAAATGGGGCCTGGGTTACGCCGCCCTGCAGGCGGAAAATCCCAGGCTAGTGATGGTCCGCGTCAGCGGCTTCGGCCAGACCGGTCCCTACGCCGGCCGCGCCGGCTTCGGCGCCCGCGTGGTCCTGCTCGCCGCTGCCGCCGCTGACGCCGATCGCGCCCACCACTACGCCGTTCTGCATCAGCGGGATGCCGCCCGCGAAGATCATGATCTTGCAATCGTTCGAGACGTGGATGCCGAAGAACTGCTGGCCCGGCTGCGAATTTTCGCCGAGCGCCTTGGTGGTGATGTCGAAGGCGCGGGAGGTGAAGGCCTTCTTCTGCGCGATGTCAATCGAGCCGAGCCAGGCGTTGGCCATGCGCTCGAAGGCGAGCAGGTTCCCGCCCTCGTCGACGCCGGCGATGTTCATGGGCTGGCCAAGCTCTTCGGACTTCTTTTCGGCTGCCGCGATGATGCGGCGGGCGTCCGCTAGGTGGATCATAGGTGGTTCCTTTCGGTTGCTTGCTAGAACTACACTACATGTGCCATGGATCGAGCAAATCAGTGCCGAGGTCCGCGACATCGGCGGTGTTGCGCGTTACGAAGGTTAGCCGGTGACTCAGGGCTGTAACCGCCGGCAGAGAGTCGATCACAGGAAGCGAACGGGTGCGATGGAGACAGCCCCAAATGCGTACTACGGCGCTGTCCATGGGGAGAATGCGGTCGGCATAGGACCTTTCCCATTCCTCGATCCAAGTTTCCAACGCGTCTGCGGCACTGGCGTTTGCTCGCCGCTTTTTGGCGATGCCCTTGCGCATCTCTCCGAGGGTCAAGACGCTTGCAAACAACGCGGAGGAACTCTGTCGATCCACAAAGGAAACGACTCTGGGGTTCGGCTCGCGCTTGTAGATTTCCGAGACTACGTTTGTGTCCAGCAGGTATCCACGAGTCACAGATCGATCTCGCGCCCATAGTCAAGTTCCCGTTCGATCTCAAAGTCGTCGAACTTCGGACCTCCGAGAAGGAAAGCCTTGAAATCTTTCTCTTTGGTCAAGGCGCGGTAATCATTCATTGATAAGACGACCGCCCGCTCCGTACCGTGGCGGGTGATTATCTGTGGGCCGCTCGTAGTCGCCTCTTCGATAACCTCAGTGAACCTTGCTTTTGCTTGCTGCACCTGCCAGGTCGCCATAAAGCACCTCAATATCTGACCAGATTGTACAAGTTCTGGTCAGAAAATAGTTAGCGCACGAAGAAGTCCTTCACCTGCTGCAGCATCACGTCCCGGCTTACGTCGGAGATGGCTTCGGTGAGGGGGAGCTGTTTGGGGCAGGCCTCGACGCAGTTCTGGGCGAAGCCGCACTCCTGGACGCCGCCGTCGCCGGCCAGCGCGCGGAGGCGTTCTTCCTTAAGCACCTTGCCGGTGGGATTGTTGTTGAAGAGCTTGACCTGCGCGATGGTGGCCGCGCCGACAAAGTTCGTCTGGTCGTTGAACTGCGGGCAGACCTCCATGCAGATGGTGCAGGAGATGCAGTTCGAGAGCGGGTAGAGCTCTTCCTGAAGCTGCGGAAACTGCTTCGGCCCCGCACCGAGGTCGTAGGTGCCGTCGATGGGCACCCAGGCCTTGACCGCCTTCAGGTTCTGGAAGAGGACGGAGCGGTCGACCGAAAGGTCGCGCACGACGGGGAACTTTGACAGCGGCGCGAGGGTGATGGGCTGGGCCAGCTTGTCGACCAACGCCGAGCAGGCCATCCGCGCCTTGCCGTTGATCAGCATCGCGCAGGAGCCGCAGATCTCCTCCAGGCAGTTGGCGTCGTAGGTGATGGGCGTGGTGGGCGCGCCGGTCTCATTAACGGGGTTGCAGGCGATCTCCCCGAGCACCGAGGTGATGTTCATGTTCGGGCGGTAGGGAATGGCAAACTTCTCGGTGACGGGCTTGCCGTCTGGGCCGGCCTGGCGCTTGATGTGGACTTCGATAGTGCGGGTGGCGCGGGCCGGTTCGGTCTGGATGGCGAGGGGAGCGGTTGGCATATGGATTCCTTATAGTCTTGGCTGCACCGCTGTCTAGCGGCCACTTAGTTGAGAGATAACCACTCTCCACCTGATACGAATCTGATTCGAATAGCTGCTGAACGATACCGTGTATAGGCCCTCAGGCAAATGCGGGGGATAAGCAACAATATGTATGCGGTCGTACGCTGGTTCAACGCTAGGGTGAAAAATGGCTGACTTCAATAGCTTGTACGCGACAAAGGGTGCTTATCCCCATTCCCTCAAGCTTTGCGGTCATCTCTACGGGTCTTCTAGTTGACATTGGTACCTCAAAAGTCTAGTCAGCAACTATGCAAACTTCATGCCCTACTTACGTGGGCGGTAATGATTGTCAGTCGCGCTATTTTCATAATGCCCACCTTTGCGAGAGGAACCTTCGCCGCCCGCATAATGACCACCTGTATCAATCTTGGCCAAGCCCATAAGAACTCCTAGGACCAAGCCGACTACTACCATCATTCACTTCAGAACTGGATCTTGCTGTTGGCTCATATTGTCCTCGTTATCACGCCGTAGCCGCGTAGTTCCTGGCCCGCGGCACAATGTGGCTGATATCCACATCCTCATACTCGATCTTCGGTGCGCCGTCGACGAAGCTGGCTTTGGTGGTCTTGAGGAAGCGCTCGTCGTTGCGCTCGGGGAAGTCGGGTTTGTAGTGCGCGCCGCGGCTCTCGTCGCGGCAGGCCGCGCCCTGCACGACGACGCGGGAGAGCTCCAGCATGTTGGCCAGCTGGCGGGTGAAGGCGAAGCTGGTGTTGGCCCACTGGCTGCGGTCGGAGAGATTAATGTTCTTATAGCGGGCCTGCAGCTCGACGATCTTGGCGTCGGCCTCGCCCAGGCCGCAGTTGTAGCGGATGATGGTGGCGTGGCGCGTCATGGTGTCGCCCAACTCGCGCCAGAGTTTGAAGGGGTTCTCGCCGCCGCTGGCCAACATCAGCTTCTCGTTGAGGCCGCGCTGGCGGGTCAGCTCGGCCGCGTGGCCGCCATCGCCTTCCTGAGGTGCGAGCCCCTTGGCATAATTGAGCGCGTTCGGCCCCGCGACGAAGCCGCCGTAGATGCACGACAGGAGGGAGTTCGCGCCCAGGCGGTTGGCCCCGTGGATGGAGTAGTCGGCCTCGCCCGCAGCGAAGACGCCGGGGATGTTGGTCATCTGGTTGAAGTCCACCCAGAGACCGCCCATGGTGTAGTGCATGCCGGGG
>CAXTWP010000068.1:0-6095 GCA_964247945.1 uncultured Acidobacteriaceae bacterium
GTGATCGGGAACGTCAATCCATGCTCGCAGCAGCAGTGGTTCTCCCGCAACAGTACTTACGGCAGTTGGGGCGGCGGCGTCTGGAACATGGTATTTTCGGGCGTGCAGGGCGCGCCTTCGCCGTCGTTTCCGTCGCCTCCGGAGACGGTTGTCCCCACCACGCCGGTGAGCCGCGAGAAGCCGTTCCTTTATCAGGACGCCGGCGGGAACTTCAACGTGTTCGCTCCGGCCGCGAAGAGGAACTCCGTGGGGCCAACGTGGCTGCGCGGCATCGGCGCGGGTCGGTCGCTGCCGATCAGCGACTTTCTGATCGCGCAGCCCTCGACATTGATCGAGGACATCAACGTGGCGCTGCTCCAGGGTAAGAGTCTGATCCTGACGCCGGGCATCTACCAGCTCAGTGCGCCGATCGAGGTGTTCTTTCCGGACACCATCATCCTTGGGCTGGGTTATGCGACGCTGGTTCCAAAGACGGGTCTGGAGGCGATCAAGGTGAACGATGTAAGCGGCGTACAGATTGCCGGTTTGATTATTGATGCGGGGCCGGTCAACTCACCCGTGTTGCTGCGTATGGGCACGGGCGTATTGGAGGCACCGCTTCCGGTCGGCGGGTCAGCGTCGCACACGGGCGATCCCTCCGCGTTGAGCGACCTTACCTTTCGTGTCGGCGGAGCGGCGGCCGGCACCGCCACGACGAGTCTTGAGGTCGACAGCGCGGACGTGATCCTGGACGACATCTGGGCGTGGCGAGCGGACCACGGCAACGGCGTGGGCTGGACACTGAACACGGCCGACCATGGTGTTGTGGTGAATGGAAACCGGGTAACGGCGCTGGGTTTGGCGGTGGAGCACTTCCAGAAAGAGCAGGTGCTGTGGAACGGCAACGCGGGCGAGACGATCTTCTATCAGAGCGAGCTGCCGTACGATCCACCGAGCCAGGCTGCGTGGATGGATGGAACCGCAAACGGCTTTCCCTCGTATGCGGTGGCCGACCGCGTGAAGACGCACACAGCGTACGGATTAGGTATTTACTCCTACTTTAACCAGGGAATCAACATCGTGGAGGACAGTGCAATGACGGTGCCGGCGTTCAGCGGGATGTCGATCCACGATGCAGGGACGGTTTGGCTGAACGGAAGCGGATCGATTACGCATGTGATCAACGGAACGGGCGGGGCGGTGAGCGCGAGCTATGCGGACAAGGTGAGCGCGGTCGTCAGCTATCCGTAGTGCTGTACTTGTTTGAGGAAGCGCGTCTGGTTCTCTGCGCATCCTCGCCTGCCTTTGCGTCCCCGTTGAACTCGCCCGAGATCTTGTGATCGGAGCGGCTGAGGTGCAGGTCGCGGTCGTCGATGAAGGCGAGCGGTGAGGTGACCAGCGAGGGGTCGCGCCCAGGTCTCCGCAGTTCACCATTCCGTGTTGATCATTGCGAAGCTCTGGCCGGTCTTCAGCGCATCCGAGACCTCGCAGTCAATAAGGAGTGAAGCTGCGTCATGGGTGCGCGCTTCCTGAATTTGCACCCGATGGCGGTGGGGCAAGAGATGAAGGTCAGGAGAAGCGAACTGCCTTGCAGGCCGATGGTAACCTTTGGAGTGTGCGGTACACGATCGTCATTCCGACCTTGAACGCGGCGAAGGACTGGCCCAGGCTGGTCGGCCCGCTGCTGGCTGCTGTTTCGCCGGAGGATGTGCTCATCCTCGACTCCGACTCAGACGATGAGACGGTCAAGCTGGCAAAGCAGGCTGGATTCGGTGTGCGGGTCCTTTCACGGAAAGAGTTCAACCATGGTGGCACGCGCCAGTTGGCGGCTGAGATCGCCTGTGAAGCGACGATACTGCTTTACATGACGCAGGACGCCGTTCTTGCTTCGCCCGGTTCCGTGCAGCGCTTGTTGGCCGTGTTTGACGATGCGGCGATAGCGGCGGCCTACGGACGGCAGCTTCCCCGTCCAGGAGCCACCCCGATTGAGGCTCATGCGCGCGCGTTTAACTATCCCGCCGAATCGCGGACCATGACATTTGCTAGCCATGAAGAACTGGGGATCAAGACCGCGTTTATGTCTAATTAGTTTGCGGCCTACCGGCGGACCGCGCTCACGGAGGTCGGCGGCTTTCCGGCAGATGTCATCTTCGGCGAAGACATGGTGGGGGCGGCCAAGCTGCTGCTTACGGGATGGAAGACGGCGTATGTCGCCGAAGCGACGGTGTACCACTCACATGCGTATACGTGGCGCCAGGAGTTCCACCGGTACTTCGATATTGGGGTGCTTCATGCGCGCGAGGCGTGGTTGCTTCGTGAGTTTGGGCGCGCGGGCGGAGAGGGGCTGCGGTTTGTACGCTCGGAGTTGTCACAGCTGTGGCCGAAGGACGCCTGGTACATCCCATCGGCGCTGGTGCGCACCTTTCTGAAGCTTGCAGGATATCGCCTGGGCCGGTTGGAGGCTCGGCTGCATCGCACGCTGAAGCGCAAGCTGAGCCTGCATGAGGATTTCTGGCGGCACGAGGAGGCCCCCGGCCTGGACAGCTTCAAGATCGTCTCGTAGTCAAAGTCTTCTTGTTGAAGACGGTCTTGGTCCTTCTGCATCTGAAGGATCAGGTTCTTGCGGAGATTCGGATTTTGCAGGTCTCCCCGGCGCGACCTGACTACAGAAGCGAGGCACATGACTCCCATTCAGCAGAATGAAATACAGACTGGCCGCGTAGTCGGTATCGATCTCGGCACGACCAACTCGCTTGTCGCCTGTATGCAAGGTGATGTTCCGGCCGTGATCCCCGGCGAAGACGGCGAACGTCTGGTCCCTTCGGTCGTGGCCTGGACCGAGGACGGAGTGATGGTGGGGAACGCAGCCCGAACCACCCTGCTTACAGACGCGAGCGCGGTCATATACTCGGCCAAGCGCCTGATGGGGCGGGGTGTCGATGACGTCCATGAGGA
Organism: uncultured Acidobacteriaceae bacterium; assembly: GCA_964247945.1. GTDB lineage: Bacteria > Acidobacteriota > Terriglobia > Terriglobales > Acidobacteriaceae > Edaphobacter. The sequence continues at coordinate 2,935 of CAXTWP010000068.1, forward strand.
ACTGAAGCTTTTTCCGTTCAAGCTGATCGAAGGACTGAAGCCGGACGAGGTGCTGAAGCTGAACGTTGGCGGGCTGACGCTGACGCCGCCGGAGATCTCGGGCTATGTCTTGATGCAGTTGAAGAAAAATGCTGAACGGTTCTTCGGCGCACCGGTGACGAAAGCCGTGATTACCGTGCCCGCCTACTTCAACGATGCGCAGCGGCAGGCGACCAAGGATGCGGGGCGGATTGCCGGGCTGGAAGTGCTGCGCCTGGTGAACGAGCCGACCGCGGCGGCCCTGGCCTACGGTTTGGATAAGCAGAAGGACGGGACGATCGCGGTCTACGACTTTGGCGGCGGGACGTTCGATGTTTCGATTCTGAAGCTGCACGAGGGAATTTTTGAGGTAATCGCGACTGGCGGCGACACGCACCTTGGCGGAGACGACATCGATAACCTGCTGATTGCGATTGCGCTGGACGATATCGCCGGGGATCTGGGCGAGGATCTGCGCGCGCACGGCGAAGCGGTGCAGGCTATCCGCAAGGCAGTGATCGAGGCGAAGATCGCGCTTTCGACCGACACCTCGGCGAAGATAGCGGTGTTGCTGCCGAGCGGCAAGGCCTACGCGCGAGAGATCACCCGGGAGCAGTTCGACGCGCTGACCGCGCCGGTGATCGCCCGCACGGCGGGGCCAGTGCTCCAGGCGCTCAAGGACGCCGCGCTGATGCCCGAAGAGATCGACGAAGTGGTGCTGGTGGGCGGTTCCACGCGGATCCCAGCGGTGCGCGCGCTGGTGGACGGGCTATTCGCGCTTGGGCCGCGCGGCAAAAAGCCGCACACGGAACTGAACCCGGATGAAGTGGTTGCGCTTGGAGCGGCGGTGCAGGCGCAGATTCTTTCCGGCAGCGCGAATGCTGCGACCGACGACCTGCTGCTGCTTGATGTAACGCCGCTTTCCCTCGGTATCGAAGCGCTCGGCGGGGTGGTGGCTCGCATCATTCAGCGCAACTCAACCATCCCGGCGTCGGCGACCGAGCACTTTACCACCGGCGTCGACGGCCAGACCAACGTCGCCATCCACGTACTGCAAGGTGAGCGTGAGTTGGCGAAGGACTGCCGGTCGCTTGCGCGTTTCGACCTGAAGGGCATTCCGCCAATGGTCGCGGGGCTGCCAAGGATTGAGGTGAAGTTCTTGATCGACGCGAACGGTATCCTTCACGTCTCGGCCCGCGAACAGCGCAGCGGCAAGGAAGCGGAGGTCGAGGTAAAACCAACCTATGGCCTGACCGACGAACAGGTGGAGACGATGATTCTGGACTCGTTCGACAACGCGGAAGCGGACATCACGGAGCGGCAGACCATCGAGGCCAAGAACGAGGCCGAGACCATCCTCGCCGCCGTCGAAAAGGGCAGGAAGCACAACGCCTGGCAGCAGTTGACCAGCAAGGAGCTGGAGTCGATCGACGAAGCGACCGTTGAGTTAAAGGCGTCCGTGCAGGGTGAGGATTACAAAGTCATCCGGCGCGGCATCGAGGGATTGGACAAAGCGACTCGGCGATTCGCCGAGCTGATGATGGACACGACGCTGGCCTCGGCGATGAAGGGCCAGACGATGGAGTCGGCCGGCGAAGGCATGGGCACCGGACCCTCCGCGCCGCATCCCTTCGCCCCCGCGCAGATCGACAATACATCCAAGTAAGGACTGCTGCAACTGCGGTTACTGTCTTAACGACGAACAGAACGCTTCCCTGACTGCTACACAGGAGTCAAAGGTCAAGTTGGTAGAGAAAGCGCGTCTTAGCGATGCGTTGATGGACGAGCGGTTTAACGCGAAATGCGTTCAGATCCTTCAAATTGGGGTGTAGCAGCACGGCCACACGTTGGCTAATTTTACAAGCAGAAGCTCGGGGCATTTCGCCGCCAATGATTTCCAGTCAGGACAACTTTCACCGCTTCAGCGGCTCATGCAGGTTCTGGTAATGGTTGGAGCCGAAAATCACGCCCTCATGGGATCGCAATGTTCCTCATGAGCAGGTTCAAACTAGCTACTCATAAGGAATGGGACGGAGTGAACGAGCTCTTGCAGACGATATATTCGGCATGCAAGGAAGCGATCTAGCTCCTACGTAAGACGTCCGGTTGAGAGCATTGGTGCTTAGGAGTTGTTGCGGGTGCGTTTCGCCGACGGCCGCCAAATCGCCGCTCCTAGAACGGTATCCCCGCCTTCGCGACGCCACCTCCGCGCAGCGCTTCCAGTGGGAGATTATCCGCGGCGCTTGCAGTATTCACTGGGAGAAGACGCTCGACGCAGACATCTCCGTGCGCGGCCTCCTCCCGCCTGCACTAAGCCGCTCGGCGGTTAGAATGAAGTCATATGTCCGAACACGCAGCCCAGCCACTTCCCGCAATCGATCTCTCGCAGCCTCCCGCCGGGGGCATGGTGCGCGTCACGTTTCAGCCTGAGGGGCGGACGGTCGAGTTTGCCTTCGACACGCTGCCGTACGAAGGACATGGGCAGCCGATGAGCTTCCTCGACGTGGCGGAGAACTACGGCATCTTCCTGGACCATGCCTGTGGCGGCGTTTGTGCCTGCACGACCTGCCACATACACGTGAAGGAGGGCGCGTCCGGCATCAGCGAGCCGGAGGACCTGGAGCTTGACCGTATGGAGACGGCCGCCGACATCCAACTGAACAGCCGGCTGGGCTGCCAGGCGGTGATCGAGAAGCCCGGGACGTACGTGGTCGAGATTCCTAAGTGGAACCGCAACTACGTGCAGGAAGGCAAGCCTTCCCACGGGCCGGGCGCTTAGCCTAAAGGAGACCGTTATGCCGCGCGAGATCGACTGGACCGATACAGAAGAGATCGGGATACAGCTACAGGAGAAGTTTCCGGAGCTTGATCCGTATACGGTGCGTTTTACGGACCTGCACCGCTATGTGACAGAGCTGCCAGGCTTCATCGGCCATCCGGCAAAGTCGAACGAGGGGTTGCTGGAGGCGATTCAGACGGCCTGGCATGAGGAGTACGAAGATGCCAGGTAGTTATCGATTGCGGCGCAGCAACTGAGTGGGGAGCTTTGATCCGGTTGCTTGCAGGACGGCGAAACAGATGGCCGCCCAGAGTATGCTGCCCGCAGCGAGTAGGAATAGGTCGACGGCGTAGGTCTGCCTGAC
>CAXTWP010000068.1:6105-6484 GCA_964247945.1 uncultured Acidobacteriaceae bacterium
GCGCGCCAGTTCCGGGCCATCCAATCCGCTGAGGCGGACCATGTCGCGGCGGTGGAGCAGACATGCCAATGTGAGCGTGTGGACGAGGATGGCGAGGTTTGAGGCCCACGCCAGGCCGATGACGCCGAACTGCCGGTGCAGTCCCCAATAGAGGGGCAGCGAGAGCACGGTGATGAGGGTACCGGCGCGCATGGGAGCGAGGGTCTCGCCGGCGGCGTAGAAGGCGCGGGCGTAGATGGCCTGGGCGGCCCAGAGCGCGAGCGAGACGCTGAAGATGGCGAAGTAATGGGCGGTGATGGCGGCGTGGGGGGGGGGGGGGCGGGGGGGGCGGCGCGCGCCGCGGGGCGGGGGGCGGGGGCCGCCGCGGGGCGGGGGGGCG
>CAXTWP010000068.1:6494-11974 GCA_964247945.1 uncultured Acidobacteriaceae bacterium
AGAGCAGGTCGACGGCTGGCCGGGCCAGCGCGAGCATGGCGGCCGATAGTAGCAGGGACGCGGCGAGGAGGCGGCTGACCGAACGGTTGACGGCGGAGGCGTAGTCGGCCAGCAGGCCACGGCTGTGGAGCGAGGCGAAGAAGGGCAGCGACGCCGCTCCGGCAGCCTGGCCGATGATGGCCATGGGCGCGGTGAAGAGGCGTTTGGCGTACATCAGGCGGGAGATGTCGCCGGTGCCGTGCTTTGCGAACCAGGTGAGGATAATGCTGTCCATGAAGACCACCGTCACGCCGAGCATGAGCGGGAGCGACATCCTTACCCAGGCGCGGAGGCCGGGATTGCGGAAGTCAAGTACGGGACGGTAGCGAACTCCGGCGCGCTTTGCCGCGTAGCCATTGACGAGGAATGGACCGGCGAAAGAGCCTGCGAGCGCGCCGTAGGCGAGCGAAGGGATGCCGATCGAGCGCGAGAGTAGTACGCCGCCGAGGATGATGCCGACCGTGTAGACCAGCGGCGAAACAGCCTGGTAGGCGAACTGCTTGCGCACCAGCGCGACCGAGGCGAGGACGCCGCCGGCGAAGAAGAAGAGCTGCCCCGGAAGCAGGATGCGTGTCATGTAGGTGCATAGGGCCGCTTCCGCCGCGTGCTTACCGAAGAAGAGCCGCGAGTAAAGCGGTGCCGCGAACTCGGCCGCCAGGATCGCCGCTCCCAGCACCAACAGCATCGTGTTCAGGATCACGGAGAGCGCTTCGTCGCCCTCCTCATGCTTGCCCGCCTCACGGTAACGGCTGAGGATGGTGACAAAGCTGATCGATGCCGCGCCGCCGATCAGCAGGTAGTTGATCAGATCCGGCAGCTGGAAGGCGACGTTGTAGGCGTCGGTACCCGCTCCCGCGCCGAAGGTATAGGCGATGTACTTGTCCCGCACCAGGCCGATGACGCGGGAGATGAGGGCGAAGACGGAGAGCAGGATCGTCGCCGAAAAGGCCGTGTGCCTGGCCGAGGGCCGCAGCCAGCCGAGTAAGCCGGGCTTCTGTAAGGCCGCGCCCGGGGTGTTTGCAATGGTCTCGCTCAAGGGTTTGCCTGTGGCGATTCTACCGGGCAGGGAGCGGCGGGAGCGATCGACGCCCTCTTGCCTAGGAGGCCAGGTTTTCTCCACTACCGGGCGGGACGTAGGCAACGTGTGGCAGTTCGATGCCGTGCAGGTCGGGCATGGTGATCGGGCCGCGTTTCGGCAGTTCGAGCAGCCCCACGGTCGGATCGACTGCATTTGCGCTGATGGCGACCGGTGTACTCCACGGCGTACCGTCGTGGTGTGGACCGCGTACCTGTTTGATGCTGGACGGCAGCGCCCGGCGAGCGACTGCCAAGGCCACGGGCTGGCGCTTGCTGCACGAGAGGCAGCGCACCGGGTAGTGCAGGGACAGCAAGGTGCTGACATCCTTCCATTGCAGGCGTGAGCGGCGAAAGCGGCGTCCCGCGCACGACTCGCACAGCCCGCCCAAATTTCCGGAGCCAGCCTTCGTTTGAGACATCGCTTGGTTCGAAGCCATCTCCCTTGACCCTCCTTCCGGCGCTAGCCGTTCGAGGAGATTGGTTCACCTACCCCCCTCCCCCCTCCCTCATACAAAATTGTTGATAATAAAGAACTTCGCCAATATCTCCATACAACCTCATACACTTTCAACTGTATGAGGTTGAATGGAGAAGGGGTTCCGGTTCCGGGTCACCACTTAGCCTGTTCCGACTAAGTTAATTGTACAGGGCATGTCAAGCGTCAAGCTTATTTCGCAGGCCTAAGCGCCGCAGCAGTGTCTTTACTCAAAGAGCTTTTCGGTGAGTGGACCGGCGGCCTGTTCCTCGCGAATTGGCTGTATGGCACTCCGTTTGGGTCTGGCGGTTGCCGGAAGAACAAGCATCTCCCTTAAATCCCGCAACTCATTGCGAAGATGGTCGAGCGACTTTCGATCGGGAGTGGTTTTTACTTCAGGTTTCGCGCCCTCGTTCTCCGCCATCGCCAGCGATAGCTGCGGCGCGGTTCCGCTTCGCTCCAACTCTGTCCGCAGCGCCTGGCGGGCACCGGGTATGGTGAACTTACCTTCGTAGAGGAGTGCGCGGATGCGGAGCGCGGTTTCGACATCCTTGCGCCGGTAGAGACGTTGTCCTGTGCCGCCTTTGTTGGGCTTCAACTGAGGAAACTCACTCTCCCAGAAGCGAAGGACGTAGGTGGGGACACCGCATAGCTCCGCCACTTCGCCGATCCGGAAGTACAGTTTGTCCGGTATGGAGGGCGGCGCGCTTTTCGTCGAGGGAGAGACGATGCGGGTTGTTCCCTGCTGGGCCATACACCTCTCAGCAGGCCGAATCGATATTCGGCCCGGCAAAGCGATTGTTAGCCCAAGTATATGCCGGTTCCGTTTTGAACCTATTGCAAATTGCTCACTCGCGAAGCAAAGTCGATACCGGCCTGTTGGTACAGTCCTGGAGGAGGGTCGCTTGTCTTAAGGCGTGGACAAAGCAGATTTCCTTCGGGAAGAACAAACGACTAAACAAGTGCGGCTCTCCACCCTTGCACACCGATGGCGACTTGCTCTAGCCGCCGACCGGGCGGCGCGGGGGCGTACGGTGGGCGGCCGCGCGGGCGTACTGCACGGGCCAGGGCGTCTCCTGCTTCAACTCCGCTGCCGCGCGCAAGGGCCAGTAGGGATCGCGGAGTAACTCTCGCGCAAGCAGGACCAGGTCAGCCTGGCCGGTGCGGATGATCTGATCGGCCTGAGCCGGGTTTGTGATGATGCCGACCGCGCCGGTCGGGATCTCGGCTTCTCGGCGAATCTGGTCGGCCAGGGGCACCTGGTACCCCGGGCCGATGGGAATGTCCGCTTTGGGGACGTTGGCTGCGCTCGAGGCGTCGACCAGGTCGCCACCTTCAGCCTTCATCAACCGGGCGAACGCGACCGACTGCGCGATGTCCCAAGCGCCTTCCACCCAGTCGGTGGCGGATATGCGGACGAAGAGAGGTTTGTCCGCGGGCCAGGCCGCGCGCACGGTGCGGATGACCTCCAGCGGGAAGCGGACGCGGTTTTCGAAGCCGCCGCCGTACTCGTCGGTGCGATGGTTGGAGAGCGGCGAGACAAACTCGTGCAGCAGGTAGCCGTGCGCGCCGTGGATCTCGACCACATCGAATCCGGCTTCGAGCGAACGCCGGGTGGCGGCGGCGAAGTCGGCGAGCACCTTGTCCATTCCGGCGCGATCAAGCGCGAGGGGCTCGGCGTACGTTTCTGAAAACCTGATCGCCGAGGGGGCCACCGGCTGCCATCCCCCTTGCGACGATGGGACTGCGCCCTCGGGTTCCCAGGGTCTGGCCATACTGGCCTTGCGTCCCGCATGGGCCAACTGCACGCCGGCGTAGGCACCCTGCCGATGGATGAAGTCGTTGATTCGCTTGAGTTCGACGATGTGCTCGTTCTTCCAGAGACCGAGGTCTTGGGGAGTGATCCGGCCCTCGGGGCTGACGGCCGCCGCCTCAGTGATGACGAGGCCCGCGCCGCCGACGGCGCGGCTGCCGAGATGGACGTAGTGCCAGTCGTTGGCAAAGCCGTCGGTCGAGGAGTATTCGCACATGGGCGAGACCGCGATGCGGTTGGGCAGCGTCAAGCCGCGAAGGGTGAGAGGCGAAAACAGATGCGAAACGGAGGACGAGACGATCATTCTCTTTCGATGCCGGGGCGGGTGCCGGGATTCGATACGCCCGCCTTTGCGGAACTACGGAGTCATGCTCGCGTATGGTACTCACAGCCGGATTCCCGGCGGAGGCATCGTCGATGCGCCATTCACTGCTTGTATTCACCGTGTGCCTGGCGACGGCCTGCACCCTCGGTTGCAACATCACCTCGGACAAGCACGGGGACGGCGATAAAGTAAAGATTGCTACGCCGTTCGGTGGCATGTCGGTGAAGACGGACGATGCGGACGTGCTCGCCGGCATCGGTCTGCCGGTCTATCCGGGGGCGACGCTCGTGAAGAAAGAGAAAGACAAGGACAATGGCTCGGCTGATGTCAACATGAGCTTCGGCAGCTTCCAACTCCGCGTTAAGGCGGTGAGCTATCGCACGGGCGACGATCCCCAGAAAGTGGGTGCCTTCTACAAAAAGGCGCTTGGCCGCTTTGGCAGCGTCATCCAATGTCATGGAAGAGAGCCGGTGGGGTCGCCGGCGCAAACGCAGGAGGGATTGACCTGTAAGGATGAGGGAAACAGCGACGATGCGCGTATCCAGCTCAAGGCGGGATCGAAGAAGCATCAGCACATCGTGGACATCAATTCCGAAGGCGGCGGCTCGCGCTTCGGCCTGGTTGCCCTCGACCTTCCTCTGGACTTCCACGCGGACGATAAGGATGCGGAGAAGGACAGGCAGTAGGGCCTCCTTGCCCGTCTGCATCCTGGGGCGTAACCTTTAGGGAGATGCACGAGACTTGCCACCGCTGCCACGGCGACCTTCCTTCTGTTGGCGACCTCACCGCGTTTTGCCCCCATTGCAGCGCGCCGCAGCTTTTTCTGGCGGAATCGTTTCTTGCGGAAAGCCAGGGAAAGCAGCAGGGAGAGGGCGCGGATGCGGTCAATACGACCGGCGCGCTGCCGCCTCCCTCGCCGCGGGAGGTGGACTGGCAGACGGCGTTACGCTGTGCGCTGCTGGTTGCCGTGATCGCGGCGGTGCTGTGTGTGCTGGCTCTGCGCGTTCCGGGCTTGTCGCTTCTCAGCATGCTGTGGATATTGACCGGTTCGATGTCGACTCTGGCGCTCTAACGGCGGCGGCGGACCTTGGCGTGGATGGATGCGGGGATCGGTGCGCGGGTCGGGCTTACGGCCGGGTTGACGCTGATCGCGGCGGTGGCGCTGTCGCTGGCGCTCAGCGGCCTGGTGGCGCGCTTCGGGCTGCATGCGATGGCGGGGTTTGATGCCGCCTTTGCGCAGACGCTGGTACAGGTGAAACTGGCCGCGGCCAAATCCTCGACTCCGGCGCCGCCGGAGATTTTGCGGCTGTACGACATCCCGGAGTTTCAGGCGGGGCTGATGCTTGCGTCTATCGCGACCGGTTGCGTTTTTCTGCTGATTTTCAGCACAGCCGGAGGCGCGCTCGGGGGGCTGCTTCGCTCGCGTGCCAGAGAGCGAGTTTAGGCTGAGTCACTCAGCGTCTTCTTCTTCCAGCGGGAACCGGGTGCCTTTACGGCGGTCGAAGAGTTTGCGGACGACGTAGATGCCGATCAGCAGCAGGGCCACGCCGCAGACGGCCAGCGCGAGGCCGAGGTGGTCGTGGAAGGTGCGGGTGATGGAGTTCATGATGCGCTGACCGAAGAAGATGATGAGGAAGGAGACCACCACAAACCGGATGAACTTGCCGAGGAAGATTGCGCCGAGAAAGACCAGGGGACGCATCTCGAAGACGCCGGCGGCGAGCTCGAAGAGTTTGACCGGCATGGGCGGG
>CAXTWP010000069.1:0-11445 GCA_964247945.1 uncultured Acidobacteriaceae bacterium
GGGTACGACATCTCCGACTATGAGAACGTTGACCCGCAATACGGCACCCTCGCGGACATGGACAAGCTGATCGCGCAGGGCAAGCAGCGGAACGTCCGCATCATCCTGGACATGGTGCTGAACCACACCTCCGACAAGCATAAGTGGTTTATCGAGTCGGCGAGCAACCGGACGAACCCGAAGGCCGACTGGTACGTGTGGAACGACGGTATTCCGGCAGACGGGCCGAACATAACGGCCTACCAGAAGCGTTTTGAGCATGAGGGCAAGGTGCCGCCGAACAACTGGGTGTCGGGCTTTGGCGGTTCGGCCTGGGAGTGGGTGCCGGCGCGGAAGCAGTTTTACTACCACGAGTTTTACAAGCAGCAGCCGGACCTAAACTGGCGCAATCCGGCGGTAGAAAAAGCCGCCTTTGACGCTATGCGCTTCTGGCTCGACCGCGGCGTGGCGGGATTCCGGCTGGACGCAATCCCGACGCTGTTTGAGGATACGCAGTTGCGCGATGCGAAGCTGCTGGGCGGTACCAACGCCCAGGGCGACCCCAACGTCGATGACCTCTACACCAGCAACCTGCCGGAGGTGCACGACGTCATTCGGCGGATGCGCACGATGGTGGAGAGCTACCCAGGCAATCGCGTGTTGATCGGCGAGACCTACCTGCCTAATACAGCGGAGTTGGACAAGTGGTACGGAGGCGAGAAGCAGGATGAGTTGCAGTTGCCGATGGACATGCTCTACGGCTTCCACGGCGACCACGACAAGCTCGACGCGGCCGCCTTCCGCGCTCACCTGGACGAGGTAGAGACGCAGGTTCACGGTGGGCAGCCTCTGATTGTCTTCGACAACCACGACAATGTGCGCTCGTGGGAACGGTACGGCGATGGGGTGCATAACCAGGAGATCGCGCGCGCGCTGGCGGTGCTGCTGTTGACGCCCAAGGCCACAGTCCTAATGTGGGAGGGCGAAGAGATCGGCATGGTTACGACTCCACCCACGCGCAAGGAAGACGTGAAGGACCCGATTGGCATTACCGGCTGGCCGAAGGAGAAGGGCCGCGACGGCGAGCGGACGCCGATGCAGTGGTCACCGGGCGTGGACGCGGGGTTCAGTACGGCCACGGCTACCTGGCTACCCATCCCGCCAAGCTACAAGACGACTAACGTGCAGGTGGAGGAGAGCCAGCCCGATTCCCTGCTGAACTGGTACAAGCGGCTGCTCATGCTGCGGCGTAGTAATCCGGCGTTGCGCAACGGAGAGATCGCGATGCTCGACACTTCGAACCCTTCGGTGCTGTCGTATGTGCGCAAAGGCGCGGCGGGACAGCCTGCGGTCGTAGTGTCGGTGAACTGCACAGGGACGGAGCAGACGGTGACGCTTGGCTCCGGTGTGAGCGGAAGCACGGTGAAGACGCTGCTGACTGATGCGGCTTCGCTGAGGGGTGCTTCCAGCCTGAGCCTGACGTTGCCGCCGTTTGCTTCGTGGGTTGGGTCGGTGCAGTAGCGCGTGTGCGATGATTCCCGAGGCCGCATGAAAGTGCGTCCTCGGGTTCTTGTTTAAGGATGAGTTTGAGGGAATGGCAATGAACGGATTCATTTGGCTCTGCGCCATGGTTCTTTTGCTGCTGCCGAGTGGTGGGCTGGCCCAAGGATCAGCGGAGGCGGACGCGAAGGTGCTGGCCTACATCCGGGGCGGGTGGGAGACGCTGTCGCGGTCGATGGCGGAGTGCAAGTCGGTGGTCGACTTGAAGGTAACGACAACGCCGATCTTGTATCTGCCGGCGGGTATGGCGACGCCTCCGGCGGTCAGTGCCATGCAGAAGCAGTGCAAGGTGGAGATCGGGCATCTGCCGCGGGTAATCCAGAAGATGGGCGATGTAAAGGTGGCGGAGATCCCGAAGGAGGGTCTGCTCTACCTGCCGAACCGCTATGTGGTGCCCGGCGGACGGTTCAACGAGATGTACGGCTGGGATAGCTACTTTATCGTGCTCGGGCTGGTAAAGGATGGGCGGACGGACCTCGCGCGGGGGATGGTCGAAAACTTCTTCTTTGAGATTGAACACTACGGCGCGCTGTTGAACGCCAACCGGACGTACTTTTTCACGCGATCGCAGCCACCGCTGCTGACCTCGATGGTGCGGGAGGTGTACGAGCATCCCGGAGTCAAGCCGCCCGGCAAGGAATGGCTGGAGAAGGCCTACGGGTATGCCGAGCGCGACTACCGGCTTTGGACGCACGATCCTCACCTCGCGGGCGATACCGGACTAGCCCGGTATGAGGACATCGGCGCGGGACCGGTACCGGAGATGGCGGACGACAGCAACTACTACGCGGACGTGATCCGTTGGCTGCTGGCGCACACGGAGGTGAAGACCGACTACCTGATCGACGCACCCGATACTCCCGACGCGGCGGAGTTGGCCAGCCTGGTTCAGACAAGCTGCGACGTTGCCGCGTCCAAGGTTTGTGCGCGCGCGCATTTACAGGGGCACCGGCTGAGCGCGGGCTTCTATCGCGGCGACAGGGCTATGCGGGAGTCGGGATACGACACGAGCTTCCGGTTCGGGCCGTTCAGCGGGTCGACCGACCACTTTGCGCCCGTTTGCTTGAACAGCCTGCTCTACAAATACGAGACGGACATGGCGCACTTTGCCGGATTGCTGGGAAAGAAGGCAGACCAAGCCGCCTGGACGCGGAGCGCAACGGCCCGCAAGGCGGCGGCCGATAAGTACCTCTGGAACGCGACGAGGGGGTTGTACGAGGATTACGACTTCACTCAAGACAAGGCGTCGACCTACAACTATGTCAGCACCTTTTACCCGCTGTGGGCGGGCATGGCCAGCCCTCAGCAGGCCAAGGCCGTGGCGGACCATCTCACGCTGTTTGAGCATGAGGGTGGCGTCGCCATGAGCGAGACCGTCTCCGGCGTGCAGTGGGACCTGCCCTACGGTTGGGCGCCGGCGAACTGGTTCACCGTCAGCGGTCTGGCACGCTATGGTTATCAGGCTGATGCAGTGCGCGTGGCGGGCAAGTTCATGAAGACGGTGCGCGATAATTACCTGCTGGACGGCACAATCCGCGAGAAATACAACGTCGTCAGCGGCTCGGCCAACATTCAGGTGGCGGCGGGCTATAAGAGCAACGTCGTGGGATTCGGCTGGACCAACGGGGTCTATCTGATGATGGATGAGCTGCTGCGTCATACTGACGCTGCAAAGTAGGACGCCTACCAGCTTAGTGTGACGGTTTGAGGCTGGTAGCCAGTTCCCTGTTGGAAGGTGATCCGTATCGCGTCGCCGTCAATCGTCGCCCCCTCAGCCCTCAGGCCGAGCTTCGGCACGTTACGCCGGAGCTTGAGGGTAGCGCTGCTGCCAGCCATGCATTCGACCTCCAACGTGAGGGAGTGTGGAGTGTGGGTCTCGTTGAGCACCTTCATCTGCGCGGTGCGTGAGCCGGGCAGCGGCAGGCCGTGCGCGACTGCGATTTCCACCGGCGGGAGCGGAAAGGCCACGGAGGCACCGTCGGGCGAGATCCGCGCTCCGGAGACGCCGGTCGACAACTTGAGCGGGGTGCCCGTCAGAGTGCGGCTCTCGACTATAAGGCTCGCACCGCTGCGTCTAAAGGTGAGGTCGACGACCGAAGCGCCGACGTGCAGGCGATGGACGGTGGCGTGGTCCCAGTCCGCGGGAAGGTTGGGATCGAGATGGATGAGGCCGCTCGGGGCGTCGAGGTCGATGCCGAAGAGTCCACGGAGCGCGGGAATGACCACCATCGCGGAGGACCAGAGCTGGTGCGAGGTGCTGCGGCCAAACGGCTCGAAGAAGGCTCCGGAGAGCAGTTCTGTGACCGCGCCGAGGTCTTGAGCCATGGTCAGGTCCGCTGTCTGCATCAGGTGGGTGTAGCCTGCGAGCGGATGGCCGGTGCGGTACTCCGCCATTGCCGCCCAGCCGGTAAACAGCGGCCATACGGAGCCTTGGTGGTAGCTAATGGGGTCGTAGAAGGCCTCGCTCTCGGCGACATCGCGCAGCCCCCAGTCGGTTGAGAGATCGTGCGAGGCCCAGCGATGGAGGCCGGGCTCGGGATGTGCCAGGCCCGCGCCTCCGTTCCACCAGCCGATGGCCGGATAGATGGTGGCGGTGCGATCGAGGGAGCCGTCCGGATTGCGGCTGAAGGCGTACTGCCCGCTGGCGGGGTCGTAGTATTCGGTCTCGATCTTCGCCCTGATCGTGACGGCACGGGCGTTGGCGGAAGTCCCCATTGCAGTGTCGCCAAGCAGCGCGGACAGTTCTGCCATGGCGGCGCTTGCCTGCTGGTCCAGAAGAGCGAGATAGATCTCCTGGTGCGGCATCCCGGTGGGCCAGCTCTCGACCCAGCCGGTGCCTTGCGCGTTGTCGTAGATGCCGTCGCCGTCCGAGTCGTGGGTGATCTCAAAGTTCCAGGCGTTGCGGACGGCGCTGGCATTGGTACGGAGGTAAGCCACATCGCCGCTCGCGCGGACGTAGTCGAGCATCTGAGTAAGGAACAGCGGGGTAGCGTCGGCGGCGGCATACATATAAGGAAAGCTCTTCCAATCGACGTTGGCGGCGGTCTGGGAGTACTCGTGCATGATCTTGCCGTCGTCGCGCTGACGCTTGAGGAGGAAGTCGAGTTCGGCGCGGGTGAGGGCGAAGTCGCCGAAGCTGTTGACTGCGTAGAGGGTATAGAGGGAGTCGCGGCCAAAGTACCAGCCGAAGCCGGGCCGGGCGGAGTCGCCGGAGGAGTAGTAGCCGGCGACGAGGCCGATTTCACCGCGGGGTTGCGCACGAGCTTTAAGCTGCTCAATCGAAAGCTCGGCCCAGCGGAGGTCATCGTTGAGGGCGGCGTCGGGGGTGTCGATGGTGGTGAGTTCGTTTTGAAGGGCGGCATAGCTTGCGCTGTGCGCGGCGTAGAGAGCAGGCAGATCGGAAGAGAGTTTCGCAAGTTTCGTCTGGAGGGCGGCGTTGCTTGCGGTGCCGGGCGTCTGGCCGACGGCGAGCAACAGCGGAAAGAGGCGTTCGGCGTCGCGTTTCGGGTCGATCTGCAGCTTCAATTCCAGCGGATGGACCTGAGGTTTTTCCTGATAAGGCGCGAGAATGCCGGGCTGCGCCGTAGGCATGGCGACCGCTCCGGCGAGATTGGGAAAGTCGGTATGGAGGACGTAGAAGCCGCTCGTGCTTTCAGCGATCCACTCCGGCGACGGAGTGCCTAAAGAAGGCTGCGGCCACATGGGTCGCATCTCCGGCGTGAAGCTGAAGGTGAGGTTCATGGGGCGTGTGGCGTCGACCTGAAAGAGCGCGACGGCTCCCGTGCCGTCGGGCGCGGCGTCCGGCGCAAACATGATCTGGCGAACGGTGAAAGCGATGTGCGAATAGGTGATGGTGGTGTGGTCCGGGAAGACTTCGATCTCGCCGGCGTCGGCGTTCAGGTCGATGGGAACGGCGTAGCCCTCGACGTTGGCGGTGATGGCGAGGTGGCTGAGAATCTTGACCGGGAGCACCCATGCCTCGAAGGTGCCCTGCTGCCGGCCGAGGATGACGCCGCGCTCCCCCGCGACAGTGAAGGGTTTGCCGGCCTCGACGTGGCGGCGGATGACGAGGCCGTTTTGCCGCATCGCGAGTCGATCGATCGGCGTCAGGGTTCCGGTCTGAGCTCCAAGAAGACACGAAAGCGCCAGAAGACCCGCTAAACCCGACCCTGTAAGTGCATGCGGCATGGTGGTGACTCCAAGCGAACGACAGCCAGTGTACCGCTTCTTGCGATGGGGGCGGCGCATGAGTTCTTCGAAGAAGTATCTTAAGATGCACGACTCGCGCCTGCGGTTCCTCCAAGCGTCGTGCTATTACCGAGCAGATTATTTCGACAGCAAGCAGTTAGGGTTAGGCTTATATTTGCCGTTGGCGCCTCGTACTTCCAACGAGAGATTGAGCCTGGACCATCGACACTGTAAGAGTTGCCGCGAGCGAAACGACGAGTGATTTCTTCACCTGTCCACCTCTTCTTGAGGGAGCCTAGCAGGAACGACATGGGACAGGCGAACCGATGGTCGCCTGTCCCGCAGCCCGGAGATACCCTCCTGCGATCTAATCTCCCGAGGCAAATTCGACCGACGGTTGGACCAAGGCGCGTCCGCCCTTGCCGACCCAGGTTCGCGTCCAGTGTTGTGAAACCACACGCAGCATGAACAAGACAAACGCGGCCATCACCGCGTACACGATAAAACCGGCCCGGTACGATCCCGTATGCTGCTTCGATTGACCAAGAAGATTAGGCAGAATCGACCCGCCGAGCGCGCCGATCTCCCCGATCATCCCGCCCGCGACGGCGGTAGTCAGCGGCCACCGCAGAGGAACGAGTTGGAACGTTGCCCCGTTCCCCGCTCCGAGCGCCGCGAAGCATAGCATGAACAGCAGCGTCGTACCCACAAGCGGGGGCGTCGTCATCAATCCAAACAGCCCCGCGATGGCGACCAGGAAGACGACCGAAAGCGTCGTGATACCGCCCACGCGGTCTGCGAACCAACCGCCGATCACCCTGGTCAGGCTGCCCGTCAGCGTTGCCAGCACCGTCAAGCTGCCGGCCTGCACCTTCGTCACATGGAACTGCGAGTAGAAGAACGACGGCAAAAACGTCGCCAGTCCGATGAACCCACCGAACGTGATGACGTACACCATGTTGAAGTACCAACCGTCTTTTTCGAACAGGCAGCTGAGGTGCTCGCGCAGCGTCTGGTGCTCGATGTCCGGCGGCTCCTTGGCGAAGACGACCATGACGATCAGCGGCAGCAGCATCATCGCGGCGGCAAAGCCGTAGACATGCTGCCAGCCATAGTGCATCGCCAGCCGTGGCGCGAAGAGCGCGGCCAGCGCGGTGCCGCTGTTGCCGGCCCCCGCGATGCCCATCGCCAGTCCTTTATACTGCCGCGGAAACCAGCCCGACCCCAGCGACAACGCGACGCCGAAGCTCGCGCCCGCAATGCCCAGCAGGACGCCCATCGCCAGCACTTCGTTGAAGCTATGCACGAAGAAGAAGCCGAACAGCAGCGCCGCGACGATGCACGACATCTCGACAATGGCCGCGTTCTTGCGGCCAATATACTGCGACAAGACGCCGAGTGGAAAGCGCATGAACGCCCCCGCCAGCGTCGGCACGGAGACCATCAGGCCGACTTGCGCAGGCGAGAGCCGAAAGGCTTCCGTGATGAACGGACCCATGGCTCCGTTTAACACCCAGACTGCGAACGAGAAATCGAAGTAGAGGAAGGCCGCCAGGAGGGTGGGCGGATGCCCGGACTTAAGGAACATCTTCATGTTTGCCATGCAGTAAAGCCTTTCAATTGCAGGTTGAAGTGCTATAAAGCGAATGTTGGGCGGTAAAGGCCGGCAAAGCTGCTCAACTGACTGGCGACTGAGACGGAGACTACCGCAACGCGGACTTTTCCACGCGAACGGCGCATTGCTTGAAGTTCGGCTGACGGGAGATTGGATCGAAGGCGTCGAGGGTGACGAGGTTGGCGTTCGTCTCCGCGAAGTGAAACGGCATAAAGACCTGGCCCGGACCGATGATCCCGGTCACACGAAGCTCCACGCCCTCCACCGTCGAACGCCGGGAGGCGATCTTCACGGTGTCGTGCGAGTGCAATCCTAGCCGCTGCGCGTCCACCGGGTTCATCTCCAGCCAGGCGCGCGGCGACATATGCTGGAGCATCGGCACGGCACCGGTCTTGGTGCGCGTATGCCAGTGCTCGACAGTCCGCCCGGTGTTCAGAATGAACGGGAACTCTTCATTCACCGGCTCCGGCATTCCTTGGGGCGCGACCGCGTGGAAGATCGCACGGCCATCCGGTGTCGGGAAGACGCCGTCGGCATATAGCCGCTCGCCGCCCCACTGCACGCCGCCGTCGGCCTGAATTTGGTCCCATCCAAACGGGCTGTAGTCGCATAGCCGTCCTTTGGAGACGCGCTGCCATTCTTTGTAGGCGTCCTCCGCCGTCGTCCAGCCGGGATACAACTCGTCTTTCTTGCCCAGCTTCTCCGCGACTGCCAGACAGATATGAAAGTCTGACTTCGCTAGTTCCGGCGGCTCGACCACCTTGTTCGCTTTCGACACGCGCCGCTCGGAGTTGGTGAATGTTCCGTCCTTCTCCCCCCAGATCGCCGCCGGCAATACCAGGTCGGCGAACTCTGTCGTCGGCGTGGTATGGAAGCCGTCCGACACAACGACAAACTCTAACTCGTTCAGCGCATGAGTCAGCAGGTCGTTGTTCGGGAACGACACCGCCGGATTGGTGCCGATGATCCAAAGCGCGCGGACCTCCCTCCGCACTGCTGCCTCAATCATGTCCGGATACGCATAGCCGCGCGTCAGCGGAATACGCTCCGGCTCGACGTTCCAAAGCCGCGCCAGATCTTCCCGCGCCGCAAGATCGCCCCAGGTTCTGTACCCCGGCATTGAGGACGCAAATCCTGTCTCCCGCGTGCCCATCGCGTTGCACTGCCCGGTGATCGAAAACGGTGAGGCCCCCGCACGCCCGATGTTGCCCGTCAGTAGCGCTAGATTGTTGATCGCCGCCACGGTGTAAGAGCCTTGCGTCGACTGGTTCACCCCCATCGTCCATCCGATGAACCCCGCCTTCGCGCGCCCGTACAGCCCGGCGACGCGCTCGATCGCGGCCTCGGAAAGCCCCGTAGCCGCCGCCGTGACCGCCGGTGTGGACATCGCCACCAGCGCGGCCAGGGCCTCAAACCCCGTCGTATGCGCGTCGATGTACGCGCGGTCGATGAGCCCGTCGCGAATCAGAATATGCGCTATCCCGTTCAGCAGCGCCACATCGCTGCGCGGCTTCAGCGCCAGATGAATGTCCGCCATCATCGCCGTCTTCGTCACGCGTGGATCGGCCACAATCAACGTCGTCTGCCGGTTACGCTCCAGCCGCTGGCAGAGGATCGGATGATTGTCCGCGATGTTCGCGCCGATCAGGAGGATGACATCCGCCGTATCGAGATCCGCATATGATCCCGGCGGCCCGTCCGAGCCAAACGAGAGCTTGTACCCAGACACCGCAGTCGCCATGCACAGCGTTGTGTTGCCGTCGAGGTTGTTCGTGCCAAAGCCAAGTTGCACCAGCTTGCCGAGCGTATAAAACTCCTCCGTCACCAGCTGCCCCGTGCTGATCACCCCCAGTGCACGCTTGCCGTGCCGCGCCTGGATGGAGGTGAACCGCTCCACCATCACCGTCAGCGCCTCGTCCCAGCTCACCGGGGTCAGCACGCCGTTCTTACGCAGCAGCGGCTCGGTCGCTCGTCCCGGAGCCGACAGGATGTGGTGCTCGCTCAACCCCTTCGGGCAGAGCTTGCCCATGTTCACCGGATGCTCCGGGTTGCCGCGCGCCGACACCGCCTTGCCGTCCTTTACTCCGATCAGCATCCCGCAGCCCACCGAGCAGTACCCGCATGTCGTTTCCACCCATGTGTCGGCCACCCGCGAGGCCGACACATAGCCGAACTCCGGGTCCAGCCCATAGGCATACTTCTGCTGCCGTGTATTGAATCCGAGAAAGTGGAGGATGTCCTCGACTGGTTTGAGCGTCTTCAATGCGCGCTCTCCTGGTTCAGGAACGTCAAAGCCATGTTCAGCGGCACCACCGAGACGAAGAAAAGATACCTCACCACCAGTAGGCCGAAGAGCGTGGCCACGCAGGCCAGCGGCGTCATGCCGAGCAGGGTAAAGCCGATCCCCGCCAGCGCCGTCATCGCCGCGACCGCCAGCTCTTTCCGCAGAGGCCCGCCCAGCAGCCGAGCCGTCGCCCGCAGCTCAAATATTTGCGACCGCTTCATCCGCAGCAGCCGGACGATACAATTTGCGATCCACAACACCGCCGCGCCCGCAATCACGGGCTCAGCCCAGTCAAGAAATTGCGGCCCACGGGACAGCACGTTCCCTACCAACCGGAACAGCACTGCGCCGCCCAGCAACCCGCTCACCAGAAAATCCACCGGCGTATGCCATGTGTTCCACGCCGGCCTCGCTTTGATGAGGTAAATGCATGAACTCGCCAGGGTTCCGAGCACTGCCAGCGTCAGCGTTGTCCAGTTCAACATCGGCAGCAGCAGCGGCGACACCGCCGCTAGGCCCACCGGCACCCGCGGAAGATACAGCCTAAGGGCGCTTGGCAACAGCATCGGCGACATCATCCAATGCACTGTCGTCGCCGCCCCAAGTGCTCCGGCAAACAGGGTAAACACTAAGACCTCGCGGCTTAGCCACGACCGCTTCCACATCTTCAACGCTCGCCACGCGAACGCCGGCCGCCCCAGATGCAGCGTCGACATCATCAGCGCGACCGAGACGATCCCCAGCAGCAGCGTCATCAACACCGGTTGCGGCTGCCGGGACGGCGCGACGAAGCAGAGAGTGCCCATCACTGTCTGCATCAGCACTGTCATAAACACCAGGGGCCAGTGCGGATGCTCCGGCACCACGCGGCCGGCGTTTGCATTCGCCAGCAACGCTGTGGGATTGTCCGGCAGGGTAATCCGTGTGGTCGAAATCGCTCCCGTCTCCACCGGCATTCCAGGTGAGTTCGCCTGTGCGTGATCCGCCATCCATGCCGCCGTATTGACGATCTCAATCTGGATCGCCGCCTCCGGGCAGGCGTTCACACACGCCGGTTCCAGCCCGTCCGTCAGCCGGTTGTAGCACATGTCGCACTTGCCGACGACACCGCGGTCCGGGTTATACTGCGGCACCCCAAACGAGCAGTTCCACGTGCAGTATTGGCACCCGATGCACATGTCGGTCGAATGAAGAACAATCCCCGTGGCGGAATCCTTTGTATACGCCGCCACCGGGCAGCCCTTCATACAGTCCGGCTCCACGCAATGATTGCAGCCCATCGAGAGATACAGCCGCTGCGTATCCGGGTAGCTGCCGCCCTCGATCTCGCCGATGCGCCGCCAGCGGATCTCCTCCGGATTGCCGTTCTGTTCGTTGCACGCCACCTCGCAGGACCGGCAGCCGATGCACCGCGTCATGTCGAAGTGAAACCGGTACTGCTCCCCTTCAGTCAGCGGACGCGACGGCATCAGCGGCGGATCGACAGCCCCCATCCACCTATCCACAACGCTCGCTTCCGTCAGACGCACAATGTCGAGAACATCGGAATCAACACTGCGGGCGCGTTCGTGTAGCGAAAGAGGCATTCATTCTCCTGCTGCTTGGAACAACGCCGAAGCGCTTTCAGTCATTCTCAAAGGGGGGTCTGCTTCTTTGTTTGTCATTCCACAAGGAATGTGTGTTGGCATCCCCTTACACCGTTAAGCAATTTTCTTCAGTACACGTCGCGGTGATATCGGTGATGATCCTTCAACTCGGAGACGAAGTCGGCGGCGGCCTCCTCGCCCATCCCGCCATGCTTCTCCACAATCTTGTGCAG
>CAXTWP010000069.1:11455-11962 GCA_964247945.1 uncultured Acidobacteriaceae bacterium
GGCCATATACGTCGCATCCCCGCAAACGTAGATGCTTGCCCGTTCTTGCAGCCAACTCCAGAACAGCGCGCCCTGTTCCGCCATCCGGTCCTGCACGTAAATCTTCTGCTGCTGGTCGCGCGAAAACGCCAGATCGAGCCGCGTCAGGTGCCGGTCAATCAACATACTCTCCAGCTCCTCGCGATAAAGAAAATCCGTCGCCGCGCTCCGCTCCCCAAAGAAGAGCCAATTCTTTCCCTTCGCTCCCGTAGCGCGCCGATCGTGCAGAAACGACCGAAACGGCGCAACCCCCGTCCCCGGCCCGATCATGATCACGGGCGCGTTCGCGTCCTTCGGCAGGCGGAACTTCTTGTTCACCTGGATGTACACCGGCGCGGTGTCGCCCACGCTCATACGGTCGGCGAACAGCGTCGAGCACACCCCACCGCGCTGCCGATCATGCGTCCGGTAGCGCACCACAGCCACCGTCGTGTGCCCCTGGATGCCATGCGCGGGGGGGCTCGACGG
>CAXTWP010000070.1:0-11827 GCA_964247945.1 uncultured Acidobacteriaceae bacterium
TTTACTCGATGGACGAGAGCACAAGGACGATGTGTCACTTCCGTGCCGACAGTACACACGACCTATGTTTTCACAAAAGCTTCTAAGCTTCGACGTACGACCCGCCGAAAGCTGCATATTGCCGGAGCGCAAGGGCGAAGAGAGTGTAGAGCATCCGGGGGTCTTTGGGAGCGCTTACCTTGTCGAGCGCTGCACGATGCTCTGAGGAAAGCAGGATGTCCAGGGCCGACGCATTCTCTTACACCTGTTCTGCGCGGCTCACGCCCATGAGTGTGGACGTAACTTCCGGCCGTCCGCAGACCCAGGCGAGTGCAACGCGTGCAGGAGTCTGTCCTGACTCTGCCGCAATCCTCTTCACTTCTTCCACAATGGTCCAGTTGCGCGGTGTGAAGAGGGAGTCGCCGAAAGGGTTTGCTCCATCGAGCCGTTTGTCGTGTTCTGTACGTTTCTCGCTCGGGTCTGCGGCATCGCGGGGCAGCCTACCCGCACGTGAAGGGGCCGCTTCCACCGTGGCGCGGTCATATTTGCCCGGCAGCAATCCGTAGGCAAGTGGGCTCCATGGCACTACGCCCATACCAGACTCTCTCGTCAGCGGCACATGCTCATCCTCAATGACTAAGGAAAGACCACTTGCCCTTTTCCGTCAAGATGTTTCATACTCAGTACTATGAAACATTCGCCGGCGACGCCGAAACGCAAGCCCGGACGCCCGCTCGGCTTCCTCAGCGAAAACGCCTGAGGTTTCGATGGAGTCAAACCAGCATTTCCGAGGTCGGTCTTAGGAGCTTGTTGAAATAGCTCGGCGATTCAGCCTTTTTTGAGGTGTTGGAGCGAGACTTGCGGGGATTCCTGGTGAATTGTTGGCTGATTTTCCACCTGGGCGGTCGTTGCGACAGTCAAAGAGCTGTTTTCAGGCGCACTGCTGCCTTGGGCCTTGCGCGGCTTGTTGCGCGATCAGCCTGGGCAGGCGCAGCAGATTGTGCGCGGCGCAGCTGAAGACGAAGCTCCAGTCCACCTTGGCCAGCCCGCGCACCTTCACCTGCCGCACCGGCCCCGTCCCTTTCAGCCAGCCGAAGCTCTTTTCCACCAGCCAGCGGCAGCTCAGGCTGACCGCGTAGCCGGGATGCCGCGTCGTCCTGGCGTCCATGTTGGAGCGGCGTCCGTTATCGTTCTTCGCGATATGCGGCGTGACGTTCAGGACCCGCGCGGCGGTGACGAAATCCTCGCTGTCATAGGCCTTGTCGGCGCCCACGGTGATGCGCCGCGTGCGGCCCTCCTGCTGCTCGGCCAGCATCAGGAGCGCGGCGTCGCGTTCCGCGAGACCATCGGCCTGCGTGACCATCGCGGCGGCGATCAGGCCGTTACGATTTTCCACCAGCACGTGCCCCAGATAGGCCAGCTTCGATTCCTTGCCGTAGCTCTTCTTGTACAACCGCGCGTCCGGATCGGTCGTTGACTGGTGCGTGTCGTTCGAGCGCTTGTCGCCGTGGAAGTTCGTGCCATCGTCGTCTGGGCCGTCCTTTTTGCGGAAGCTCTTGTGCGACGCCCAGGCTTGAATCAACGTGCCGTCCACGGTGAAGTGCTCGTCACTCATAAACCCCTTAGCCTGCTGAACCACCGCCGCGAAGAACTGCTGCGCCACGTCCGAGGTCAGCAGCCGATTGCGGTTCTTGGAAAATACCGCATGGTTCCACACCGCATCATCCATGCTCAACCCCACGAACCAGCGGAACAGCAGGTTGTAGTCCAGCTGCTCGACCAGCTGCCGCTCCGAGCGCACCGAATAAAACGCCTGCAGCAGCAACGCCCGCAGCACAGACTCGGGCGCAATCGACGGCCGCCCCGAAGCCGAGTACAAGCTGTCGAACTCCTCGCTTAACGAGCGCAGCACCACATCGGTCAGCCGCCGAATCTCCCGCAACGGATGATCCTGAGGCACACGCTGCTCCAACGTCACATAGCTGAACATCCCACCCTGAAGCTGCTCGTCTCCACGCATATCCAATAGACGATCCAACCCTCAAATCAGCCGAAACACCGGAACCTTTTTCAACAAGCTCTTAGAGGAACAGCCGTACCTAAAGGCCGCATTGATGAGCTGATGGGTTGTGCGTGCCCGTAGTTCTAAGTCCATTGATTTTTCGCGACAAACCGGTTTTCACAGGTTAATGCTTAGTGAGTTCCAGACTGTAAAGATTTCCCGTTCCAATGCGCGGTTGAACCAAAGGTTCACCGCGAAGTGTCATCCCACCGAAAAAGTAGTTGGCAGCTTCTCCATCATGGAAATTCCTCAGATCGGCTATGATTTCAGTCGCCCCGCTAGGAACTTCTACCCTCAGTATTGGTTCACGATCTGCAAGGAAAGCTTGCAGATAGATTGATTTGCTGTCCGAGGCCCACACTGGGTCGGCAGCGCTTGTCGAGGCCAGGAGTTGCCAATGTCTACCGGCAACATCGTAGAGCATGACGCTCTTCTGGTCTAATATAAGAGCCGCGATCCAGCGGCCATCCGGCGACCAACGCGGGCTGAAGAAAGTCTCAGAATTTGGTATTTCCTCCATGCGACGAGTCGAGAGATCAATAATCTGAAGGGCATGAGTGCCGCTCTCCTTACCCATCAGATCAGGTTCCCGGCCAAACACGATTCGACGGCTGTCTTCCGACCATCCCGGATCGGCCGCGTTGCGACCTTCATCGAGCAATGCTTCCGCCTTGCCCCCGCCTGCGTCGACAATGTAAATCTGCCACACGCCTCCCGGCCTTCTGGCCATTAACGCCAGACGTTTTCCATCGGGTGACCAGTGAGCGAGGAAAACCTCCAGAGCGTCCGGAGTAAGGCGAACCTTGTCGGAGCCATCTATACGGGCACGCCATAGCTTTTCGTGGATGTCGGTCCACGCGACCCACTTTCCATCCCTCGAAAAGTCGATCCGGTTGGCGTCCGCGAGAAACGCCGGAGCCGAACGAAACTCCTTTCGCTCAGGATCGAACCGCTGCAAACCTGAAGGAGATTCCAGTCCGACAAAGAAGATGCGATTGCCATCGCGAGCCGCAACTGGGGAAAGGAAGCGGAGAGGACCGTTTGTGAGTTGGGAGAGGGTTGCGCGGCTACCTCGACCGGTGAGTTCCCAAAGATTATCGTCGGCCTGGAAGATATACGACTGTCCGTCGGGCAGCCACACGCCACAGCAAGCGGAGGTGTGCGCTAACCCAGATAAAGGCACGGCCCTTGGCGTATGGCTGCCGCTTGGCATCTCCCAAAGAGCAAATACGTGAGTCACAGGATCAAAGAGGGTGAACCTCAGCAGGTTGCCGTCTGGAGACCACCGAAGCCAAAAAGCCCGGCCAGGCAGTTTGGCGTACGCGATGGGAGCTTCCTCGTTCGCGCCAATCTCTAATAGTTCATTGCCGCTGGCGTAGAGAATACTTGTACCGTCCGGCATCCAGACCGCATCATGAGCAAGCACACCTTGGATTCGCCTTCCGCTGCCGCCAACCAACGGTACAACCCAGAGAGGCTGCTCGGATTCCGTCGACTGCTGGCTGCGCAGTAGCAGCCTGGAACCATCCTTGGAAATATCTGTGAGAGAATTAGAAGAAATCTCGTCGGGTACTTCGATGCCTTGAACCTCTCCCGTATTAACGTCAATCGCCGACAGCCGGGGTCGTCCATTCACCATCACCGAAGTCAGCACCCGATTGCCATCGATGGCCATATTAAGAAAGCTCTCAGGATTTGGCGGCCCCAGCGAGATGGGTACGTAGTGAGTTATCTGGTCGACTCGGCTCGGAGCGGTCGGACTGGGTGACAGAATCCATCTTCCTGTGAATGCGCTCGCTACAAGCATCAAGGATACAAGCGACAGATAGAACAACCTGATTCTTGCCTTCACGGGTTTATCTTGGGATTGGCCCTCATACGAGGTTTCCTGGCCGATTACATCGGCATTGTGTTGAGTGTCCGTTCTTCGCCGCTGGGCTGTCTCAGGACGGGGCTCCACTTCGGAAAGGGCCGCTTCGGTGGTTCTTTGTGCGTTCGCAACGTCCGATAACTGCAGGACGTCGGAAGATACAGCAGCCGGCGGTATTGGCTGCATAGCATCTTCAAGATGCGCGGCAGGGGTCGCATGCATTGCTGTGACGGGGGCGATGAATCGATAGCCACGCTTGGTAAGCGTCTGGATAAAGCGCGGATTCTCCGCAGAGTCTCCCAAGGCCTCTCGGATTTTGTTCACCGCCGCAGCTATCGCCTGATCGAAGTCAACGTTTGTATTTGCCCCCCAAATCTCACGCTGGAGATCCTCTCGCGTAACGATGTCGCCGGGGCGTTCTACCAGAGCAGAGAGGACTCGGAAAGGCTGTCTGGGGAGTTTGATCCGATACCCCGCCTTCCAAAGCTCACCGGAGCGCAGATCAGCTTCAAAGAGGCCGAATGCGACGCGGTCGAGCTTTTTCTCTATGGCCAAATGCCCCTCCTGTTGCGGGATCATGCTATACGATTCACCGGAAGTCCATAAACCACAATCTCTAACCTGCTGATTCTAAACAGGAACACAGTGAAACACAGAAAACATCGAAAGAGAATCAGCCGTGCATTGCATGAACTTCACAAATGAGAGGAGGGTGATCATCGAGTCGACATCACGTGATCAAACGGGATGAGTAGCGTACGCGCATGCTGACGAAGAACACCGGAGAAGAGCCAATGACCAATCAAGCATCGTTCATCACAATCCTGCGGAGACAGGGAACCACAAGCCTCCTTGCGTTAGCTCTCATGTCTACAGCCCTGATGCCATGCGCCGCCGCGCAATCCGACTCGGGCCGCATAGTAGGCACCGTTACGGATACAACCGGGGCCGCGATCCCACAGGCCGCCATTACACTCCTCAACAAGGCGACCGGAGCGAAGTTGAGTGGCACATCGAACGCCGTCGGCGAGATTAACGTATCAGCCGTCCCCGCGGGCGACTATACAGCTACCGTGACCGCACCCGGCTTCGAAACGCAGAGTCAGGCAATCACCGTCCGAGTGACTACAAGCTTAACGTTAGGCTTCTCCCTCAAACCGGGAGCGGAAACTACGACCGTCGAAGTGACCGGCGCCGTCTCCTTGGTCAACACGTCCGATCCGACTCTCGGTGAGACCATCGAATCGAAGCAGATTACAGAGTTGCCTTTGAACGGTCGCAATGCTCTAAACCTCGCCCTGCTGACTCCCGGGGTGACTCAAGGGGCCTATGCGGAGCAGGGGCAGGACACGGCAGGGCGCCACGGAGACACCGGCGGAAGCGCCCTCTCGGTCAACGCTACCCGTCCGCAAGCGAATAACTTCATCCTAGATGGTGTAGACAACAATGATAGCCTCCAGAACGTCATCCTCTTCTTCCCTCCAGTGGATGCCACTGAAGAGTTCAAGGTTGACACGAGCGTGGCCCCGGCCCAATACGGTCGCGCCGGCGGCGCTTTGGTGATCAGTTCAATCAAGTCGGGAACAAACCAGATTCACGGATCGGCATTCGATTTCTACCGCAGTAACAAGTGGGCGGCTAACCCGAATTACTCCTTCCCCTATAACGGTTCGCCCGCTGGACCCAAGCCACCATATAACCGTAATCAGTTTGGCGGCTCCGCAGGTTTGCCCCTCATCAAAAACAAATTGTTTATCTTCGGCGATTATGAAGGCACGCGCTATCAACAGCCCGCGGGAAGCGGCTACGATACTGTGCCTACCGCCAAAATGCGCATCGGCGATTTCACGGAGCTGCTCGACCCTGTCCTTGCAAGTAACGGGATCACCAATGGTCAAGCCCCGTTTTATACAACGTACTTCCCTAACTGCTATCCGAACTCCGCCACTTTAAACAACAGCTACCCTGCCACTGGGAGCAAGGGTTTAATCTTTGATCCACTGACCTGTGCCCCGTTTCAGGGCAACATCATACCGCCCAATCGTCTTAATCCTGTTTCCGTCAATTACCTCAACGCCTTCCCGCTGCCCACGCGCACAGATCGTCTTATCGGAAACTACTTCTTTCAGCAGACTCAGGTGGGCAAATATAACACTTTCGACACGCGTATGGACTGGACCGCCTCCCACAGCGATTTATTCTTCTTCCGCTTCTCGTACGACAACACCAGCTCAGATCAGAATTCGCAACTGGCGCAGAATGGCTCGAATCC
Source organism: uncultured Acidobacteriaceae bacterium (assembly GCA_964247945.1). Lineage (GTDB taxonomy): Bacteria > Acidobacteriota > Terriglobia > Terriglobales > Acidobacteriaceae > Edaphobacter. The sequence continues at coordinate 6,184 of CAXTWP010000070.1, forward strand.
ACCATTGAATGCTTCCGGCCAACAAAATTATCTGCATGGCCGAGGCTACGACCTTGGGTATACGCATACGTTTTCTCCCCAAGCTGTCAACGAGGCGCGCATCGCCTATAACCGCGATAACTATGGCTACCTGCCACCAAATTACGGTATCTCCGTGGGGGCGGAACTCGGGATTCAGAACACAACGCTTGGAGCAGCAAAGAACACCGGAGGCCCTCTGACCGGCGGGTACGGGACTGAGCTTCAATATACGGGCGACTACGGTCCATTTGAGGTGCCGCAGAACATCTATGAGATTACCGACACTGTAAATCTCAACATTCGCACTCACCAGGTGAGCGCCGGCGGAACCTTGCTCCGTCGCGTAACCAACTATTACCGTCCTATTGAGGGTAAGGGCGGCCTGTTTTACAGTCCGCAACTCTTCACCGGCTACGATGAAAGCGAATACCTCGTGGGCGGCGTCAGTCAATACCAGATTGGAGCCCAGACCGGCTTCTTCTCAAACATCAATCAGGAAGATGGTCTCTTTGTTCAAGACAACTGGCGCGTCAACAAACGGCTTACGTTGAATCTTGGGCTGCGCTATGACCTCATCACTTGGCCGTATGAAGCGCACAATCAGCAGAGTTCCTTCAACATCAATAATGGGCAAGTGCTGGAAGCCGGGGTCAATGGCGTTTCCAAAACTATCGTCAATCAGGATTATCTAAACTTCGCACCGCGGGTTGGATTTGCTTACGACCTGAGCGGAGACGGTAAGCTGGCTCTTCACGGCGGATACGGCATCTTCTACTTCCCGGACTACGGTGGCATCAATAACCAACTGGGACAGAATGGCCCGTTCAGCGGGAACAACTACTTCTTGGCATCCAATGGCTACTGCATCACTTTGAGCGGCCAGACCGCACAAAGACAGGCACCTAACTCCTGTGCCGGCTATACCAGCCCCTCGGCAGTTACGGCGTCACTTCCTCTTCCGGCCACCACGGCTACGTTTGATCCGGCAAATCCTCCAGCAAACATCGGAGGAACCGCGATCAACGTCAACAACCAACACAGCCGCCTCCAGCAATATAACCTGCAGCTGCAACAGCAGCTCAGCCCGCGGGATGTATTCAGCGCAGCGTACGTCGGTACATACGGGGATCGGCTTTCCACTTTCTACAACCTCACCGCCTACCACATCGGTGCAACGGCTCTACCGTATGCGAACCAGAACGGAGGAATCACCTACAACTTGTACAACGGTGAATCTCACTATAATGGTCTCCAGGTTCACTACGAACATCGCAGCACGAACCTGCTCGCGACCGGTTCTTATGCCTGGTCTCACGCTCTGGATAACACCGACAGTCCCTACGGCGGAACACCCGTGGCCGTCCTGTTGTACTACGACCAGGCTGCTAACTATGGCAACTCCAGTCAAGACGAGCGGCACATCTTCAGCTCGTCGTTTGTTTACAGCCTTCCCTTTGGAAAGGGTCAACGTTTTGGCGGCGGTGCCAACCATCTTCTGGACCTCGTGATTGGGGGATGGCAGGTGAACGATATCGTCCAACTGTCCACCGGGCAACCGATCGACATCCAGGCGGGCGGCAGCGGCAGACAAGCTGTTACGAACCGTCCTGATTTGGTGGCACCGATCGCATACCCGAAGACGCTGACGGAATGGTTCAATCCCAGCTCGTTTGACTCCACCCACCTCCCCTACCAGACGGCCACGGATGGCACTGGAAATCTGGTGTATACACGCGTCGGTACTCTGGCTCGCAATCAGGTTTACGGCCCCGGCTTCCGAGACATGGACCTTGGACTCCAGAAGAATCTGCATATCGCGGAGGGAAAGCAACTGGAACTCCACGGTGACGCCTTCAACGTGACGAACACGCCCAGCTTTGCTAATCCGAGCAACGTTGATGCAGGCGCCGTTTTCGGTGCCATCACCGGCCTTCGTAGCTCGTCGCGGAAGATTCAGTTAGCCGCTCGCCTCGTGTTCTAAGGCTCCCTCAGATGTCTGGGGCGCTGATCTTCAGTCGGCGCTCCAGCCTCTGCGATTTCGCTTAACAGAGTTTGGCATCTTCAGGAGTCTTTGTCATGACTGTTCTGCCGCTTCTACGTCGCATCGTCGAGTCTTGCCTCCTTCTTCTTTGCGTCGGCGTGGCGACCTCCGCCATCTCGGCGCAGACATCATCACCCATCCCGCCCGGTGATATCCGGGTTCACTATTTCCGCCCTGACGGCAATTACGTCGGTTGGACGATCTATGCATTTTTCGACACAACGGAGCCGAACAACTTCCAGGCTGGACCCGTGCCGGTTACCGGACTAGACGGATTCGGAGCTTACTTCGACGTCGGCGTCACCGCAAACGCACAGAATGTAGGTCTTATTCTGCACAACGGCAATACAAAAGATCCGGGACCCAATCAGTACGTCAACCCTGCGACCCAGGGTAACGAGTTTTGGGAACTTTCCGGGAGCGACCAGATGCTCACGCATCAGCCTCCCACCGGTGCAGATCCCGCAATCCTTCCAGGTAAGGCACGCATCCATTACCATCGCCCCGACGGCAACTACGACAATTGGAGCCTCTATGTATACGGCGCCACTACGGATCCGACCGGCAGCTTCTGCGTGACCGAAGACCAGTTTTCCGGGTACGACAGCTACGGTCCATACTTTGATGTCGGTGTAACGAACGGGTATCTTGGCTTTATCATCCACAATTGCCAAACGGGCGTAAAGGATCCGGGCCAGGATCAGGCGCTGCAAATCCCTTCGCAGCCTGAAGGCTGGGTAATCTCGGGCAACCAGACGGTTTTCCTAGAGCAGCCCACCGCCGCTCAGTTGCTAAGCGGCGCGTTCAATCAACTCCAGGCGTACTGGATCGATGCCACGACCATCGCGCTTCCATCTACCTACACACACGGCGGGTATACCTATGCGCTTACCTACAGCCCGACTGCCGGCCTGAAGATTACCGCAACCGGCCTCGTGGGCGGTACCTCGATACCGCTCACGCCGTACAGCGGCACGTTGACTGCGGAAGAACTCGCGCGCTTCCCGCAACTCGGCAGCTACGCTCTTTTCAAGCTTCCGGTAAATGTTGATCCAAAGGTTCTCACCCTCGCTCTCAAGAGCCAACTGCAGGTCAGTGCCTCTGCGTCAGACGGCACGCTCAAGTACACGAGCGGCGTACAGAGCTTCGGGGCATTGGATGCGCTTCTCGCGTATACGGGTAAACTCGGGGTGGTTATCCCTCAGCCTTTTGACCGTGAGGAGATAGAAGAAGAACAGCCCGCTCCAGTAAAGATCCGCGTCTGGGCACCCACGGCGCAGAGTGTTTCACTGTTGCTCTTCGACCGGGAAACGGACTCCGCCCCTCAACAGATCATCTCGATGCAGGCGCATGGAGGAGTCTGGGTTGCCAACGGTGATCGCCGATGGCTAGGCAAGTATTATCAATTCTCAGCAAAAGTCTTTGTGGCAGCCGACCAGGCCATCGACACCAACACCACCACAGATCCTTATTCCGTCGACCTCTCTCTGAATGGCACCATGTCACGGATCACCGATCTTGATAGCGAGGACACCAAGCCTCGCCATTGGGATCAAAGCACCTCGCCTTCCCTAAACAGCCTCGGCGACTCAAGTATCTATGAGTTGCACATCCGCGACTTCAGCATCGGTGATGCAACCGTACCCGTCACGCAACAAGGCACCTACGAAGCTTTCACCGACCTGCAGAGCAACGGTATGCGCCATCTCTCCGTGCTTGCCAAGACCGGCCTCGAAAGTGTGCATTTGCTGCCGTCGTTTCACTTCGGCAGCGTGAGTGAAGATAAGTCGACCTGGGTCAACCCGGCCAACCTGACATCCTACCCGCCCGACGGCCAGCAGCAGCAGGCAGCCGTGCAGGCCGTGCAGCAGGCTGACCCATATAACTGGGGCTACGATCCAGTCCATTACATGGCTCCGGGTGGACAGTATGCCGAGGACCCCGCGCACCGTGTCAGGGAGTACCGCGACATGGTTGAGGGCCTGCATTCCGCGGGCTTGCGGGTCATCCAGGACGTCGTCTTCAACCATACATACACCAGCGGACAGACCCCTTCTGCGAATCTCGACGAACTCGTGCCCAATTACTACCATCGCTTAGACACAAATGGCGTTCTCGAGACCGGCTCGTGCTGCGCGGATACAGCGAGTGAGCACCAGATGATGGAGAAGCTGATGATCGATACCGTCCTGCTTAACGCGAAGCAATACAAGATCGATGGCTTCCGTTTCGACGCCATGGGTCTGCACTTCGTCTACAACATGGTCGACATTCGCAACGCTCTCAACGCGCTCACTCTCGAAAAGGACGGTGTCGACGGCAAGAAGATCTACATCTACGGAGAAGGGTTCCAGATTGCGGAGGCAGCCAACAACGCGATCGGGCCCAATGCGAGTCAAAGCAATCTATACGGAACCGGAATCGGCAGCTTCAACGACCGTCTCCGCGATAGCGTCCGGGGAGGTTATATCTTCGGCACCGACTTCCAGGTGCAGGGCTTCGCTACCGGCCTCTTCACTGACCCAAGCGCGTACACCAGCCAGAACACTGCAGCGGGCGACCAAAGAACAACGTTGCTTAATGACGAGGATCTAATCCGCGTATCGCTTGCCGGCGCTTTAAAGAACTTTAGCTTCACCGACGCGCTCGGACAGGTGGTCACGGCCTCTCAGTTGAGTTACAACGGCCAGCCCGCGGGTTATGCCGCCTCTCCGCTCGAAGATGTGAACTACGTTTCGGTGCATGATAATCAAACTCTATTCGACGCCATCCAGATCAAGAGCGCCGCGGCCGATACCATCGAGCAGCGGGCACGCCGACAGGTTGTCGCATTGAGTCTCGTCGCGCTCGCTCAAGGTGTTCCATTCTTCCACGCCGCTGACGACCTGCTGCGATCAAAAGATATGGATAACGGCAGTTACAACTCTGGCGATTGGTTCAACAAGATCGACTGGACAGGTGAGGGCAACAACTGGGGCATAGGGCTCCCACTGGCCAGTGTTAATCAGGCACAATGGCCGTTCGAGCACCCTCTGCTCGCGAACGGCACACTCAAGCCGGGTCCGGTAACGATCGGCCTCACCACAGATGCATTCCAGGACTTCCTCAAGATCCGCTACAGCACAGGCCTGTTCCGGATGGCGACCGCCGCCGAGGTTCAAAGCAACCTGACCTTCCTCAACACGGGCCAGAATCAAATCCCTGGTCTTATCGTCATGAAGCTTGATGACGGCGGTCGCAACTACGGAGGCGCGCCGCATCTGGTCGTCTTCTTCAACGCAAGCAATCAGCCGGTCACATACACCGACCCCATCCTTAAGGACATCAAGCTGCATCTGCACCCGGTGCAGCAGCGATCCTCCGATACGGTCGTCAAGCAGTCGACCTTTGACGCAAAACAAGGAACCGCAAACATACCTGCACTCACAACAGCCGTCTTTGTCACTGATCAAGAGTAACCATCAAAGCAGAGTTCGGTCGGTAGACGCCGGACTCTGTATGGTCTCTTGCAGGCATTCGGTACTTCTCTTTTCCATGAGAGAAGGCAACACAGGAAGGATAAGGATGCAGGTTGTTAAACAA
>CAXTWP010000071.1:0-11345 GCA_964247945.1 uncultured Acidobacteriaceae bacterium
GCTTGGCTTCAAATCGTTCATCCAAGGGCCGACGTATGCGTATTTGGAGCGCGGGGCGGCGGGGATGCGTATCCTGCAGGCGTCGACCTCGCCGGGCGAGGAGCAGCCGCCGGGGACGCGGGCGTTCCGCTACTACATCGACGTGGAGGGGCTGGACGAGCTGTATGCCGAGCTGAAGCCGAAGCTTGACGCGCTGCCGAAAGGCCACGTGTATGGGCCGGTGAAACAGAGGTATGGGCAGCGGGAGTTGATGGTGCTCGCGCCGGACGGCGATCTGGTGGTGTTTGGGGAGGAGATTTCGCGGGCAGAGTAGGGCTGGAGAAGCAGATTGCTTTCAGGAACGACAAGACAGAAAGGGAAGTGCGCTTGTCTGTCCACCGAAGTTGGAGCATAAGAGGCTTGGTCTCTCCTATTTTGGACTCTCCTATTTCTGAACGGACACGATCGATGCATACGGATCGAGCGCGCGGTTCATCTTCCACGAGCCGCCGCTTGCGATAATGGGACGATGAAGCGTCGCGTCATCAAGCACTACGAAGTGGTTCGTAAGATCGGCGCGGGGGGCAGCGGTGTCGTGTATCTGGCCAACGATACCTTGCTGCAGCGGCCGGTGGTGCTGAAGCTGCTGAAGCGCGGCACGCTGACGGTCGAGCAGATGCGGATGACGCAGCTGCGGGAGGCCCGGCTGGCGTCAGCGATCGAACACCCCAACGTTTGCGCCATCTACGATGTGGGCGAGACCCGGGAGGACGGCGAGGACGAGGCGTACATCGTCATGCAGTACATCCCCGGCAAGCCGCTCGACAAGCTGATCGCGGCGGGACCGGCAAGTCTGCAGCTGGTGCTTTCGTGCGGGATACAGATCTCGGATGGGCTGTCGGCGGCGCACTCGCTGGGGATCTTTCATCGCGACCTGAAGCCCGCGAATGTCATTCTGACAGACGGCGGTTTGATCAAGATTCTGGACTTCGGGCTGGCACGGCGGCTGGCGCTTGATCAGGCGGAGTTTGACCCCTCCGGCCCGGCCAACAAACGCGTGATTGAGCCGGGAGCGACCTACACGGCGCGCGGAGGAACGATCGCGTACATGGCTCCGGAGCAGTTCGTTACTGGACAATCGAGCGTCCAGTCGGACATCTTCGCGCTGGGACTGATCCTGTACGAACTGGCGACGGGACGGCATCCGTTCCACCGGCCGGACGCGCAGGAGTTCCAGAGTGTTCGCGCAATCCAATATGCCGATCCGCCTTCGCTGCTGGAGATTGCACCCCAGCTGCCGGTCGAGTTTGAGAGCCTGGTCTTTCGCTGCCTGGAGAAGCAGCCGTCCGCGCGTTTTGCCTCCGCGGCCGATGTGCGCGAAGGACTGCGAACGATTATGCACAATAAGCAGCTGGATTCGATTGCGATGCCGGGCGACACCAGCACCGGGTTGATGGCGCAGCGGCGGCTGCCGATCGACGCGCCTGATGACGACAAGCGCTCGACCGGGATTCTCTCCATGCTGGCGGAGCGCTTTCGCGAGAGCGGGACGAGCACGCCGGGCAAACCCAACAGTATCGTGGTGCTGCCGTTCATCAACTTCGGCGACGCGGGCGGCATGGCCGACCCCACGCCGCTTTACGGGTATGCACTGGCGGACGCGATCGCCACGCGGCTGGCGCGAATGCCTTCGCTGGTGATCCGGCCTTCGTCCTCGCTGATGGGCGTGCCGACGCAGCAGCTCGATCCTCTGTCGATCGGCAAGAAGCTGCTGGTGCAGTTTGTGCTGGCGGGTAACTTCCTGCGATCGGAGAAGGGCTTCGATCTGAACTGGCAGCTGCTCGATGTGCCGAGCCAGAGCGTGCGCGCGGGTGGCTCGATCAATGTGGCTTCCTTAGACCTGATCTCTGTCCAGACCGAGATCTGCAACGAGGTCTTCAGCACGCTGCAGGGGTTTGGCGAACTGCAATCCGCGGCGGAACCGTCTCGGTCGGGGTCGCTGACGGAGGACCTTTCGGAGGACTACTTGCAGGCGCGCGCGGTGCTCTCTTCGTTCATGTCCCGCACCGGCAGCCGCGACGATCTGGACCGTGCACGCGCACTGTTTGAGCGCGTCACGAAGCAGGACGAGATGTATGCGCCGGGTTGGTCGGGGCTGGGCATTACGCATCTACAGTACGCGCGGCATGGACTGGGTGGCCAGATGCATGTGTTGGAGGCGCGGCGCGCGTTTGACCGGGCGTTGGCGCTCGATCCGGGTTCGGTCGAGTCGAACCTTTACCGCGTGTATATGCTGCTGTCGCGTGGCGAGAAGGAGTCGGCCAGGCATGGGATTGAGCACCTGCTCCAGACCGCCGGCAACGACTGGAACGTGCATCTTGTCGCGGGGCAGACGCTGCGGATCGACGGGATGTATGAGGACGCCCTCGATCAGTTCAACGTCTCGCTGCGTCTGAATCCGGCGAATGCGGCGCTGGTCTATAACAATCGAGCACGGGTGTATCAGTATCAGAACCAGATGGAACTGGCGGCCGACGAGATACAGAAGGGGTTGACGCTGGAGCCGCGCCAGCCGCTGCTACGCATCTCGCTCGGCTACCAGTACATGCGTATCGGGGAGTTGGACAAGGCGATCCAGACCCTTGAGAACGTGATCAGCGACGAGGCCAGCCTGCGGATCGTCTTTCCTACAATCGCGCTATGCTACGTGCAACTCGGGGATCGCGCGAAGGCGGCGACCTTCATCGTCGATGAGACGCTGTCGGCGGCCGAGGCGGACGCGGAGATGGCGTACCGGCTGGCGACCTACTTTGCGCTGGAGGGGGACGAGTCCGAGGCGCTGCACTGGCTGCGCCGCGCCATCTATCTGGGCAACGAGAATTATCCCTGGTTCTCGATCAATCCGGCGTGGCGCAACCTGGCGGGCCATAGCGACTTTGAACGCATTCTCGAAGACTTGAAGAAGAGCTACCGTCGCAACCAGAAGAACTGGAAGCGGCTGCTCGCGCAGGTAAGGGACTAAGACACGGACTGGCGATGCCCCTCCAGGGGCGACAAGCAAGAGTTACCGGAGGGTAGCGCCGTCCTGCAATGGCTGCATCATGACCGGCGCGGTGAGGCTGAAGATCAGCAGCGTCTCTTTGGGCAGCGCGGCCTGACGGTCCTGCTTGAGCCAAAGGATGGTGCTCGCGCCCGCGCCGAGACCCGCGCCGACGGCTGCCCCGACACCGCCGCCGATCATGGCTCCGGCGACCGCGCCGCTGCCTGTGGTGAGCGAGAGGATAGCCAACATCTCCTTGCCATGATCGCGGCGGAGGATTGTGCCTTCGCCGTCGACCTTGACGGCGTTATCTTCGTTCGTGTCGACCACCTGCGCGTGGAGCACATAATAGCTGCCGTCGGGCAGGGTCACGCGGCGCGGCTCCAGGTGGATGGCCGCGCGTCCGGCGATGCGCTTGCCGCCGTGGACCTCCGTCACTGTTCCGCTCAGCGTAGAGCCGGAGGGGATCAAGACGCGCCCGTCGCGCTGGACATCCTCGGAGAGGGTGGCGGTAAAGGCGCTTCCGCGCAGGGTTTTGACGGTGGAGAGGGTCTCGTTGAGGCGGGCCTTGAGCAGGGTGCCTTCCGCGATCTCGCCCTCGCGCTGCGGCACGCTGGTGACGATGTCACCGTCCGGATCATGACCGGCCAGCACAGGATCTTGCCTGGCGAGCAACGGCTCGGCCATGGGTGAAGCGCTTCGGTCCGTGACCGGCTGGTTCGGACGGTAGGGGTGGTAGGCGCTGGCGTCGTCCTGAGTGTACGGAGCCGGGGTGTAGGGAACCGGCGCGGTGATGACGATGGTGGCGTCGGGGTTGACCGGGGAAGCGGGACGCGCCGCTGAAGGTTTTGGCGCGCGCGCGGGCTGGTCTTCATACGAGGGCACCGTGATGGGCGTCTGGTCAGGGTGCGAGACGCCCTGCTCCCCCGCCTGCCCCAGCAATGGCGCGGCGGAGAGGGCGAGTGCTGCAGTGGTGGCAAGCATCATCTTCATAGCGGAGTCCTTCGGTGGTGCGGAGAGTGGTCGCGGGCGACGCTCGCTGTTCAAGTGTAGGGCCTGGAATGCCCGCGCGAGAGTAAATAGGGATGAAGGAATCGAGGCCGTCAACCCCGTTGTACTCGGCCCTTCATTCTACGTTAAGGCCAACTTGCGAACACGTTTGCTAGAATCCATTCGAGTGAACCCACAGGAAGTAGAGCTTGTGCGGACGATCGCCGGCGCGGCAGGTGCGCCCATCGCTGTCGACCGCCGCCCCGGGCTGAACGATCGGCTCGCGCACCGCGTGATCCGGCAGCAGAACGTTACGAAGGACAAAGGACCCATGACCGAGATCGTCTCCATTACCGCCCGCGAAATTCTAGACTCCCGTGGCAATCCCACTGTTGAAGCCGACGTTCTTTTGGATGGAGGAGCGCGCGGGCGCGCCGCGGTCCCAAGCGGCGCCTCCACCGGCGAACATGAGGCGGTCGAGCTGCGCGACGGCGATCAGGAACATTATTTGGGCAAGGGCGTACTGGGCGCGGTCGAGAATGTCGAAAGCATCCTCTCGCCGGAGCTGGCGGGCATGGACGCGACCAACCAGAGGCTGATCGACGCTACCATGATCGCCATCGACGGCACGGATAACAAGTCGCGGCTGGGCGCGAACGCGATCTTGGCGGTGTCGATGGCCTGCGCGCGGGCGTCGGCCGAGGCGCTGAAGATGCCGCTCTACCGCTACCTGGGCGGAGTCAACGCCTGCATTCTGCCGACACCGATGATGAACATCCTGAACGGAGGCGCGCACGCCGACTCAAACGTCGACTTCCAGGAGTTCATGGTGATGCCCGTGGGCGCGGAGACGTTTTCGGACGCGCTGCGCTGGGGCACCGAGGTCTTCCACACACTGAAGGGCGTGCTGAAGAAGAAGGGCTACTCGACCGCGGTGGGCGACGAGGGCGGGTTTGCGCCGTCGCTGAAGTCAAACGCGGAGGCCATTGAGCTGATCCTGGAGGCGATTGAACTGGCGGGCTACAAGCCGGGCGAGGACATCGCGCTGGCGCTCGATCCGGCGGCGAGCGAGTTCTTCAATAAAGAGAGCGGTCGCTACGTCTTCAAGAAGTCGGACAAGAGCGAGAAGACCTCGGCCGTGCTTGTCAACTATTGGGAGTCTTTGGTGCGGCAGTATCCCATCGTTTCGATCGAGGACGGCCTGGCCGAGGACGACTGGAAGGGCTGGAAGCTGATGACCGACCAGCTTGGGGACGTGCAGCTTGTGGGGGACGACCTTTTCGTAACCAACACCAAGCGGCTGCGGCAGGGTATCGAAGAGAAGGTGGCCAATTCGATTCTGATCAAGGTCAACCAGATCGGCACGGTATCGGAGACGCTGGAGGCCATCGAGGTGGCGCGGCGCTACGGGTACACATCCATCATCAGCCATCGCTCGGGCGAGACCGAGGACACGTTTATTGCCGATTTGGCCGTGGGTACGGGCGCGGGACAGATCAAGACCGGCTCGGCCAGCCGGACAGACCGGATTGCCAAATACAACCAGCTGCTGCGGATTGAAGAAGAGCTGGGGCAGTCGGCGGAATTTCTGGGGCTTGAAGCGCTGAACTTCGGAGAGTAGTCTTGCCCAGACCCATTGTTCTCACCATCCTCGACGGCTGGGGCTACCGCGCGGAGACGCATGGCAACGCCATCGCGCAGGCGCGGAAGCCCGTCTACGACAAATTGCTTACGGAGTATCCCCATACGCTGCTGCGGGCGAGCGAGCATTTTGTGGGGTTGCCGGACGGGCAGATGGGAAACTCCGAGGTCGGCCATCTAAACCTGGGCGCGGGACGGATTGTGCGGATGGACATGACGCGCATCGATACGGCGGTGGCAGATGGCAGCTTCTTTAGCGATCCGACGCTGGTGCGGGCTTGTGAGCTGGCCGGAGAGAAGGGAAGAGCACTGCATCTGTTGGGGCTGGTGTCGGACGGCGGCGTGCATTCACACCAGCGGCACCTGTATGCGCTGCTACGGCTGGCGGCGGAGCGCGGACTGACCCGGGTCTTTGTCCACGCGTTTACCGACGGGCGGGACACGATGCCGTCGAGCGGGCTGGGGTATCTGGAAGCCCTCCAGGCAAAGACGGCGGAGTACGGCGTGGGGCGGCTGGCGAGCGTCTCCGGGAGGTATTTTGCCATGGACCGCGACCTGCGCTGGAAGAAGGAGCGGCAGGCCTTCGACGCCATGGTGACTGGCCAGGCGGAGGGTGGCCGCTATGCCGATCCGCTGAGGCGGGTGCGGGAGTGCTACTCGAACGGGGTGACGGACGAATTTATCCCGCCGTTTACGTGCCTCGACGTCGAAGGTACGCCGATTGGCCTTTTTCGCGATGAAGATGTATGTATCTGCTTCAACTACCGGGCGGACCGGGTGCGGCAGGTGACGCGCGTTCTGACGCGACGATCCGGCCTGACCGCCGACGCGGGTGCGGACCTGCCGAAGGCAATCGAACTGGACGCCGCCATCCCTCCTCACGAAGCACCGCGGGATCTGCACTTCGTCTGCATGACGCAGTACGACAAGCACTTCAAGCTGCCGGTGGTGATTCCGCCGGAGTCGATGGACAACTTGCTGGCCAACCTGATGGCTCAAGCCAACCTCCGCAACCTGCGGGTGGCGGAAACTGAAAAGTACGCGCACGTCACGTACTTCTTCAACGGCGGGATTGAAACGCCCTTTCCGGGCGAGGACCGCGCGCTGGTGCCGTCGCAAAAGGTGGCGACGTACGATCTTGCGCCGGAGATGTCGGCGGCGGGGATCGCGGACGCAGTGGTGAAGGCGGTGAACGACACGGCGTTCGACATCGTGATCGTCAACTTCGCCAACGCGGACATGGTGGGGCACTCGGGCAAGATGGAGCCGACGATCCGGGCGGTGGAGACGGTGGACACGCAGCTCGGCCGCATTTATCAGGCGATCAAGCAGCGCGGCGGCAGCCTTCTGGTAACGGCCGACCACGGCAACGCAGAGATGTTGATCGATCCGGCGACAAGTGGCCCGCACACGGCGCATACGACCAATCCGGTGCCGTTCCTGCTGGTGACCGATCAGGCGAAAAACGTCAGCCTGCGCGAGGGCGGAAGTCTGCGGGATATTTCGCCGACGATCCTTAGCTTGTTGAAGATGGATTTGCCGCAGGAAATGACAGGCGGCGATCTGCGGGTGACCCAAGGCTAATAGCGCGGTACCTTCGGGTCGATCGCCGCGGACCAGGCGTCGATGCCGCCGGCGAGCGACTGGGCGCGTTCGAAGCCCTGGGCGCGAAGCCACATGGCAACGTTGAGCGAGCGCATTCCGTGGTGGCACATAACGACGATGGGTGCGTCTGGGTCGAGCTCCTGGTGGGCGCGAGAAGGCACGTCGCGCATCGGCATCAGGACCGCGCCGGGCAAGCCGGCGGTTTGGACCTCCCAGGGCTCACGGACATCAAGCAGCACAAGAGCAGGCATTTGGCGGTCAACCGGCTGACGGCGATACTGGGCGAAGACCTCGGGCGTGATCTCAGGCTCAAGCATCGTTCCAGCATACCGCGATCGGAATGGGCAGCGCCGCGTTACCTGACTTTGATGGCTTTGAAACGGTGCTTGACATGGCCCGGCCAGTAATGACAATGGCTTAAACCCATTCCAGCCCGCGAATGTGACTCTTCGGTGACCACAGATACGCCAGGTGTGTACCTGGAAGGTGAGAAACTTAGAAGCCGGCCCTGTCATTCGTCGTTCACCAGGCGTTTCAGAGGGAGATGCTCTATGTCTTACGGGTTGGGCATGTGGAGAAGGTGGTGCGCAGGTGCAGGAAAAGGTGTTGATTGTCGAGGACGAGCAGAATGCACGCACCGGTCTGACCGAGTTGGTGGAGTCCTGGGGTTACCGGGCGGAAAGTGCCGCCGACGGCATGGAAGGGCTGGAAAAAGTTCTGCAATGGTCGCCGGCGATCGTGGTGACCGACCTGATGATGCCGCGCATGGACGGCATGGAGCTGTTGAGCCGGATCGCAGAACTGCCGCAGCGGATTGCGGTCATTATGCTCACCGCGCAAGGGTCCATCGAGTCGGCGGTCGAGGCCATGCGCACCGGTGCCTACGATTACATTCCCAAACCGGTCGAGCCGGTCCGCCTGAAGACGGTGCTCCAGAATGCCACCCGCCAGCGCGAGGCCGATGTTGCGCTTGAGGTGACGCGGCGGCAGTTGCGCGACACAGGGGTGCTTGGTCCGTTGGTCGGCAGTTCGCCGGAGATGAAGGCGATCTTTGCGATGATTGAGCGGGTTGCACCGTCGAATGTCTCGGTGCTTGTAACGGGTGAGAGCGGGACGGGCAAGGAGTTGGTGGCGCGGGCGCTGCACGACCTGAGTTCACGGCGCAACAAGCCGTTTGTCGCGGTGAACTGCGCCGCGATCCCCGAGACGCTGATTGAAAGTGAGATCTTCGGCCACGAGAAAGGCGCGTTCACCGGTGCGCTGGAGCGTCGGGCGGGCTGCTTCGAGCTGGCGGAAGAAGGTACGCTGCTGCTGGATGAGATCGGCGAGATGCCCGCCGCCACGCAGGCTAAGCTGCTGCGCGTGTTGGAAGACCGCAAGCTGCGCCGTCTCGGGAGCAAGGTGGAGACGCCGGTGGATGTGCGGGTGGTCGCGGCGACCAACAAGAACCCTCAGCAGGCGGTCGCCAGCGGCGAGCTGCGCGGCGACCTGTTCTACCGGCTGAATGTGTTCAACATCCAGATGCCGCCGCTGCGGAACCACCGCAGCGACATCAGGCTGATCGCGGAGAAGATGATCGACGCCATGAACGAGCGGCACCACTGTACCGTCTCCGGCATGACGGACGCGCTGTTGGCGCGGCTGAACGCTTATGATTGGCCGGGGAACGTGCGCGAGTTGCGCAACACGATTGAACGGGCGACCATCCTTGCTGGCAGCGGCTTGCTGCATGTGGAGCATCTTCCGCCGAACTTCGGCGAGCCGGGCTTTGCGCCGGCCGCCCAGCCGCAGGCCCAAGCCGCGGCGGTTCCGGCGGAGCAGGCCCACGACAACGCCGTCCATGTGCAGGTGGGTACGACTGTCGACGAGGCTGAAAAGCAGCTGATCCTGCGGACGCTGCTCTCAACGCACCACAACAAGACGAAGGCCGCTGAGATTCTCGGCATCAGTTCGAAGACCTTGCAGAATAAACTGAAAGAGTACAGGGCAACGGCAAACGGAGCAGAATAGCGCCATGCAGTTGAGGACCAGGCTCGTACTTTCGGCGATGGGCGTGACCTTCACGATCGTCATGCTATTGTCCGCAGCGTTTTTGGAAGAATTGCTTCGCCAGCGGATCGACCAGACTGTCTCCGGGAACGAGATGCTGGCGCGCCAGGTATATCTGATGACCCGCCAGGCAATCGAGGTGGGACTCCGGGAGAATCCTCCTTACGATGCCAGCGATCAGGCCATGGCGGCCGCGGTGACTGCGGGGCTGCGGGCGCACGAGCCGCTGGCCGACACCATGAACGCCATCGTGCGCTACTCACCCACGGTGCAGGATGTCAGCGTGACGGACGCACGCGGCGTCACCCTGGTGAGTACCGATCCCGACGCGCTGGACCAGCCGGCCGCTCCGCGCGTCAGCTTGAAGCGTGTTCGGGATGGGCGGATGATTTACCAGATACGGCAGATGTTCGGCCGCCCGCACGTCCTCGATATTGCTCTTCCGCTTGATCGCAACGGAAGGCCGTTCGTCGTGGTCCATGTGGGGGTGCGCTCCAGCTTCCTTCGCGCGGCGTATGAGCCATGGTTCCATGCGGGCCTCTGGTCGTCGCTGGCGGCCTCGTTGTTTGCGATGCTGGCGGCCGCTCTGCTGGCAAGCGCGGCGCTGCGGCCCATACAACGGATCAGCGAGCAGCTGGAGCGTCTGACGCAGCCCGGGTCAAGCGAAGCTCTGGCGCTGCCGTCGCCGCGCGGCGATGCGGTCGTTCGGGTGAATCGAAGCATCGACCGCCTCGGTCTCAGGATTCGCAGCCCGGAGGCGGCGTACACGGCGCTGCAAGTCAACCTGAACCGGATGCTCGACACGCTGCGCGACGGGGTGCTGCTGTTTACTGCCGATGGCCGCGCCGCCATGGTCTCGGACGCGGTCGCGCACTTTGTCGATCGCAACGGCGGCAACGAAAGCTGGGTGGGAAAGAGTGTCGACGAGATCTTTGTGCGTGATTCCCCGCTGGGCGATGCCGTCCACCGCCTCTTCGAGAACAGCTCCGGCGTGTCCGGCGTATCCGGCATATTGACGGAGACGGTCACGCTCGATGACGGGCGCACCATCCAGATTTCCGCCGACCGCATCCG
This sequence comes from uncultured Acidobacteriaceae bacterium, assembly GCA_964247945.1. GTDB lineage: Bacteria > Acidobacteriota > Terriglobia > Terriglobales > Acidobacteriaceae > Edaphobacter. Next base: position 10,379 of record CAXTWP010000071.1, read on the forward strand.
GCAGGGAGCAGGCAGCACGGAGATGGGAACGCTGCTGACGCTCCGCGACACCGAGTCCGCCCTGCGCTTGGAGCAGGAGCTTGAGGTCTCGCGCCGTTTGATGGCAGTGGGCCGGCTTACGGCCGGCGTCGGGCACGAAGTCAAGAACCCGATCAACGCGATGGTGCTGCATCTGGAGCTCTTGCGCTCGAAGCTTGCGGCTGACCCCGGAGAGGGCGCGCGCGCGGCCGGTCGCCAAGTGGGGCGTCTTGCGGGAGAGATGCAGCGGCTTGACCGCGTAGTCCAGACGCTGGCGGACTTCACCCGGCCGCTGGAACTCCGGCCGGCGGAGCACGACCTTCGCCATGTCGTCAGCGCGGTCGTCGAACTTACCGGCGCGGAGATGACGGAGAACGGCATACAGCTGGAGTTGTCGGCACCCGCTACGCCGCTGCTGGTCCGGGTGGACGCGGACCTGATCCGCCAAGCTCTGTTGAATCTGCTGCTGAACGCCATGCAGGCGATGCCGCGCGGAGGGACCATCCATCTGGCGGTCTCGCGCGACGCGCAGAATGCAGTCGTCGAGGTGATCGACGAGGGAGAAGGCATCGCGCCCGAGCTGCTGCCGCGCATCTTCGACCTCTACTACACCACCAAGCCATCCGGGACAGGGATAGGCTTGGCAATGACCTACCGCATCCTGCAGATGCACGGCGGGGCGCTCGATGTAAGATCGAGCACATCTTCCAGATCCTCGACGGCGTTGCATGGGACCACCTTTACGCTTCGCCTGCCCCTTAGAATGGCGAGCGTGACGGACCGGCTTTCGCCCGCGCGGGACCCCGGCGCGAGATTTCATGAATCATCGGAGAGTAATGGGCGGATGCGCCCCACGGGCATGGAACTGGAGAAGAGCCGTTGAGCACGCCGCGCTTTATCGCTATATCCAAAAGCCGTGCCGCGCGGGGCGGAGAGATCTTCTCCGTGC
>CAXTWP010000071.1:11355-11776 GCA_964247945.1 uncultured Acidobacteriaceae bacterium
AAAACACCTCCGCCGGTCAGCATTTCGCCCGCGCCGCCTCCAGTGAAGGGGACGGAGGCGAAGCCGAAGCGCCGTCCGAAGAAGGTCGCTGCCAAGGCGGTCGTGGAATCCACACCCGCGCCGCCGGTCGAAACAGCGGCAGTCAAGGTGCCGCAGCCATTGGGCGAACTCTCCGCGGGCGGCGAGTCGACCCCGAAGAACCAGCAGGAGGTCAACGACCTGATTGCATCCACCGAACGCCGCCTCGGAGGTCTGTCCAAAGCAGCTGCTGTCCAGCAGGAAGCACAGGCGCGTGAAGTACAGCGCTTTCTTCAGCAGGCGCGGCAAGCCCTCGCAAGCAGCGACGTCGAAGGAGCGAAGACGCTGGCGACGAAGGCCAAACTGTTGATGGACGACCTCGAGAAGTGGTAAACGCAGCCTT
>CAXTWP010000072.1:0-5161 GCA_964247945.1 uncultured Acidobacteriaceae bacterium
GCCCTCACCCGCGCCCTGCTCGAAAAAGGCTACACCGCCACCGACATCAAAAAGATTTACGGCGGCAACCTCCTCCGCGTCATGCGCGCCGTCGAACAGCGCGCCGCGGTACTGAGATCCACGGCGGCCATTGAGACGTCGATGCCGAAACCCGCTGCCACAGCAACGGCAGCACCCTAGGTATTAGCCAGCACGATCTGCTATCGCCTTTGTTGCCCGGCGTCTTGCCCCAAAGTCGGTTGCGATACTCGCGGCTAGAAGCGTCAGGCTCGTTCCGATGGCACCGCCAACCCAACGAATCTTTGTGGTGCCTGCTTGCAGCATCGATCCAGACTTATGTCATCCTCTTGAATTCCGGTCAATACCCCGCTGCCACGCTTCCAGGTTCATCCGACACCTACTGAGAGTGCAATGAGAGAATGTTTGGGGAGGGTCGCAACGATGGTTCGCATGATTGCCTTGGACATGGACGGCACCCTGCTCAACGCCGAGGGCCGTGTTAGCCCGCGGAATCTCGCCGCCATCCAGTCCGCCGAACAGGCGGGCATCCGTGTCGTGGTCGCCACCGGCCGTCGCCACTGTTACGCGATGCGCCAACTCCGCGGGCTTGGCCTGGCCGAGGACAGCGTGATCGTCAGCTCAAACGGCACGGTTACACGCCGTCTCGGCCCGGGCGCGGCTCTGCTGGCTCGGACTTTGCTGCCCACTGACACCTCACTCTGGCTCTGCCGGCATCTCGCCGAGTTCCGCGATGCGCTCGTCATCACCTTTGACCGCGTCAGCCACGACGGCGAGGACGAGCGCGGCGCTCTCGTCGTCGAGCACCTGGAAGACCTTCATAACAGCATTGATCGCTGGATGATTGCCAACGCGCCGTATATCGATCAGGTTGTCCCCATCGAACGCGCTCTCGTCCGCCCCACCGGCGAACCGCTCGAAGCTCCCATCCAGATGATGCTCTGCGGCACGGTGGAGCGCATGCGCCGCGCCGAAGCCCGCCTCCTCGAACTCCCCGGCATCTCCGCCGTCGGGCTCACCCTCGCCGCGCTCAACACTCCCGACGCCAAAGTGGCCCTCAGCCGGACGGAGTACCCCGAGCGCGACCTCAGCATCGTCGATATCCTCCCCGCAGGTTGCAGCAAGGGAGCCGCTCTCACGGAACTCGCGCGGAGTTGGGGTATGGCGCAGTCCGAGCTGATGGCCATCGGGGACAACTGGAACGATGTCTCCATGCTGGAGATCGCCGGCCGTCCTTTGCTGATGAGCAACGCTCCCGAAGACCTTCAAGCCCTCGCATGGCAGCGTGGCTGGCCCATCGGCGGCCATCACCACGCCGACGGGGTCGCCCGCGCCATCGAGGAGCTGCTCAGCAATCCCGATGCGCTGGCGCAGCCGGAAGCACTGCTCGCCCGATGAGTGTCGGTTGGGTCAAACCATGTTACGCAAAGGCATGCCGGAAGACCGCGCGTTAGCGACATCCGCGCGACCGAAACCTCGACGTCACGCTACAATTTAAGTGAAAGCAAAAGGAAAGCCCGGTCACCTCTGGTCTTTTCCTTGCTCATTGAACTCGGACCTGCTTTTGTCGAGGTCTGACTTCAAATCCTCTTTTGTTAAAGACTTTTGTATCTAAGTACGAGGAGAGGGATTACCTTCGAATCGGCTATGGCCCAGCTTCGAGAGAAGGCTCATTCCCTGGATGTTCTGAGCCGATGTTAGGCTTATTGCGGTGAGTGAATCTTTTTATCTTCGGCGCTTTCTTGTACTCATCGCCGCGCTGGCGCTCTCACCCATCGCGCGCGCCGCTGAGCACATCACGCTCAAGAACGGCTTCGAACTCGACTGTGGCCGCCGCGAAGCAGTCGGTGACCGCGTCAGGCTCTACTTCTCCGCCGCCGCCGGGGACGCCTCCAGCTTCCTCGAAGTCGACTCCGTCGCCATTCTCCGTATTGAAGCGACACCCGAATCGTCTGCAGCTGTTGTCGCACCCGTTCCAGCCCAAGCGTCTGCTACGGGTATCTCCGGTCTCCTCAGTCAAGCCGGTCAGCGCCACCGCATCGACGCCGACCTGCTCGCCAGCGTCGTGCAGGCGGAGAGCGGCGGCCATGCCTACGCCGTATCTCGCACAGGCGCACGCGGCCTCATGCAGTTGATGCCGGGCACCGCGCATCAACTCGGCGTCACAAATGCTTTCGAGCCCGAGCAGAACATCGCCGGCGGTTCGGCCTACCTCGACCAACTCCTGATCCGGTACCACGACGAGATCGCCCTCGCGCTCGCCGCCTACAATGCCGGTCCGGCCGCCGTCGACCATTACCGTGGCGTTCCGCCTTACCGTGAAACCCAGGCCTACGTCGCCCGCGTCATCAACGAGTTCAACCGGCGCAAGCGAACCGCCATAGCCAACTCGCCCGTATCACTCTCTCGATGATCCAGACGACCGAGCGCGCTTCCTTCAACCGCCGTAATGGCATCGTTTTGCTTATCCTCATGGGACTGGCGCTTGCCATCTTCCTCAATCGCGACCGCATTCACTTCGACTGGGCAGCTTTTTGGCTCCAGGTCCGCACTATCAGCCTGGGCCGATTTGCAGCCGCCATTGCCCTCATCTGGGGCACGTACTGGCTCCGTTCCGTTCGCTGGTCCGTCTTCCTCTCTCCCGCCAAGGCCGTCCCCGCTACCCGGCTCCTCGGCTCGCAGTTTATTGGCTTCACCGCGGTGGTTCTGTTTGGGCGCCTCGCTGACCTCACCCGCCCTTACCTTATCGCGCGCCGCGTGGAACTCTCGGTCAGCTCCCAGGTTGCCGTCTACACCATCGAGCGGATGTTCGATCTCGGTGCCGCGGCCATCATCTTCTCCTGCGCCATGGCCTTCACGCCCAAAGGCCTGCCCCATCACGATCTCTTCGTTCGCGTGGGTCTCGGCAGTCTCGCCGTCACCTTGGCGATCGCCCTCTTTGCCGTTATGGTACGGATGTCCGGTGGCGCGGTTGCCGCTTTTGCCCGTGCCACGGTCGGCCGACTATCACCGACCGCCGGCGAGAGCCTGGCCACCAAGCTGCTCGGCTTTCGCGACGGTCTCGATACCCTCGCGTCCTTTCGTGACTTCCTCCTCGTCCTCCTCCTTTCCCTCACCATGTGGGGCATGATCGGTGCGGCTTATTTTGAGACCGCCCATGCTTTTATCCGCACCCCTGAACTTGCCTCCCTCACGTTTTCCCGCACCATGATGATGATGGCGGCCAGCATCGGCGGCGGCCTTCTAACTTTGCCCGTTATCGGCTGGTTTACCCAGATTGCGGCGGTGGCGGCCGTGATTCAGGCACTCTATGGCGCGCCCATTGAGGCGGCCACCGCCTGTAGCGCTCTCCTGCTTGCCGTCAACAACCTCAGTATTCTGCCGATGGGCTTTCTCTTCGCTCGTTTGGATCATGTCAGCCTTAAGAGCGTCTCCCAGCAAAGCGCTGTCGCCGAGACCGCCGCGAAGCCGGATGAACCGGTCGCCGGCTAACTGCGGTGCAACTGCTAGAATCGATTGACCCATGAAATGTCCCTACTGCGCATTCGCCGAGGACCGCGTTGTCGATTCGCGGGAAAGCAAAGAAGCGGATTCCATCCGGCGCCGCCGCGAGTGCGCCCGCTGCGCCAAGCGCTTCACAACGTATGAGCGGATTGACGAAATTCCCTACATGGTAGTCAAGAAAGATGGCCGACGCGAGAAGTTCGATCGGCACAAAGTGCTCGCGGGACTGATGCACGCCTGCCTGAAACGGCCCGTGGGAGCGTCACGGCTCGAGCAGATCGTCGATGAGACGGAGGCGTTTGTGGTTGACTCGCCGGAGCGGGAGCGATCAACCAGTGAGGTCGGCGAACTCATTATGACGAGGCTGAAAACGATAGACACGGTCGCCTACATTCGTTTCGCGAGCGTCTATCGCGACTTCAAGGATGTCAACGAGTTCAAGGCGGAGTTGGAGACGCTACTCGGTAGCCGCGAAGTAAAGAAGCGCAAATAACCGGAGATTGAATGGCTATAACGACTCACATTATCACATTGATCCCCGGCGACGGCATCGGGCCCGAGGTCACCCGCGCCGCGGTCACGATCCTGGAAGCTGCGGGCAGAGCCACGAACGTGGCTTTTGATTGGCACACGTTTAGTGCCGGAGCGGATGCATTCGCGAAGACGGGCGAGTACATCCCGAAGGCGCTCTACGAATCGATAGAGCAGAATAGAGTTGCGCTCAAGGGACCAGTGACGACCCCCATAGGGGGCGGGTTCTCGTCTATCAATGTCGCGCTCCGCAAGAAGTTCGACCTTTTCGCTAATTTTCGGCCGATCAAGAATCTTCCCGGACTGAAGACGAACTATCCGGGCATCGACTTAATCATCTTTCGCGAGAATGTCGAAGATTTGTATGCCGGCCTCGAGTTGATGATTGTTCCAGGCGTCGCGCAATCTTTAAAGATCATTACAGAAAAAGGCTCGACCCGCATCGCCAAGGCGGCGTTTCAATATGCGCGCAAGCATGGCCGCAAGAAGATTCACTCCATCCACAAGGCCAACATTATGAAGCTGACGGATGGGTTGTTCCTGGATTGCGCGCGCAAGGTAGCGACAGGCTTCCCGGAGGTCGAGTATAAGGAGCACATTGTCGACAATACTTGCATGCAATTGGTGATGAATCCGTACCAATATAACATTCTGCTTACGGAAAACCTCTACGGTGATATTCTTAGCGATCTATGCTCCGCCTTTGTCGGTGGCCTCGGTCTGGTACCCGGCGCGAACATGGGCGCGGAGTGCGCGATCTTCGAGGCGGTGCATGGTTCGGCACCGGATATAGCCGGCCAGGACAAGGCCAATCCAACGGCGCTGCTACAGAGCGCGGTGTTGATGCTCGAGCATCTGGACGCGAAGGCAACGGCGGCGCGAGTACGGAAGGGCCTTGAGGCGGTCTACGCCGAGGGTAAAACGCTGACCCGCGATGTGGGCGGAAGCAGCGGAACTCGTGCGTTCGCTGAAGCGGTCCTTGCGGCCATGGAGACCGAATGAAGCGGCATCTTGTATACGGTATGGTTTTGCTTCTGCTACAGGGCTGCAAGCCTAAGCCTGCGCTCTCCCCCGCCGGCGATCCCTCAACCGTCTCCAACAGCGTACC
>CAXTWP010000072.1:5171-11765 GCA_964247945.1 uncultured Acidobacteriaceae bacterium
CGCCCCCCGACCCCGCAATCCTGGGTGCAGTCGCCGGCACCATACACCTCAACGGCAAGCCACCGGCACCGGTGAAGATCGACACCAGCATGGACCCTGCCTGCGGCCTCGGCGGCGCACCCGACTTCACCTCCGAGCAATACGTTGTAACTGTAGGCAAACTTGCCAACGTGTACGTTTACGTCAAGAGCGGTCCATCGTCCGCCATGTCCATCCTATCGCCCTCCACCAGCCCCGTAGTCCTCGATCAAAAGGGATGCCGCTACACCCCGCACGTCATCGCCCTACAGCGCGGCGGCACGGTCTCATTTCAGAACTCCGATGTGACGATGCACAACATCCACACGATGCCGACAACCGTCGCCAGCGAGACCATCGACATTTCGCAAGGCCCCAAGGGCACGCCGATCGTGAAGCGATTTAAATCCGCAGAGACGATGCTCCCAGTCCGTTGCAACAATCATCCGTGGATGAATGCTTTCATCAATATCTCTGCCACGCCCTTCTTTGCGGTCAGCGACGGTCAGGGTCATTTTGAAATTAAGGGTCTGCCTGCCGGCGACTACGTTCTCGGAGCAGTCCATGAGAAACTCGGGGAACAGACGCTGAAGGTCACTGTCCCAGCGAATGGCAGCGCAAAAGCCGATCTTAGCTTTACGATCAAGTAGGTGAGTATGCACGTAGATTTCACTGTCCATTTTCTGCCGCTCTGGTTCCTTATCTTCTCGCTGTTTCTCCCGCGCATCGCCTTGGTGGTTGCATGGTTCAGCCGCGACCTGGTGCACTTTCATCTCGGCAACGGATTAATTCCGCCGCTGCTCGCGCTGTTGGTGCCGCGTATCCTCATCCTCTTTCTGATCTACCAGGAGCAGGGGTTTAGCATCTGGTTCCTGATCCATGCCGTGGCTCTGCTGCTGGCCTGGGGAGGCGGTGGCCATCAGATCAGCCGTCGCCGCCGCCGCGACGACTATTAGCCGCTTTTCCCGAAACAAAGTTGCAAACGCCTGTACCGGTCCCGCCAAGGGAGGCCAAGCACCCTCACGCCGCGTTATTCTAGCTTGATATGGAACGGCGCAAGGTAGGCATCCTCGGCGCGACCGGCATGGTCGGCCAACGCTTTATTCAACTACTGGACCATCATCCCTGGTTTGAGATCGTCTGGCTCGCCGCCAGCGATCGAAGTGCCGGCAAGACCTACGCCGAGGCCTGCACGTGGAAGCTGGACACCCCAATGCCCCCGAGCATTGCCACCATGATCGTCCAGCCCAACGTGCCGGAACTGGCGGCTGGCGAACTCCCGAAGATCATCTTCGCCGCGCTTGACGCTGAGGTCGCCCGTGAACTGGAGCCGAAGTTCGCCGCGGCCGGGTGCGCCGTCATCTCGAACTCCAGCGCCTTCCGCATGACGGCCGACGTGCCGCTGGTTGTGCCGGAGGTCAACGCCGACCATCTGGCGCTCATTGAGGCGCAGAGCTGGCGCAAGCAGTCGGGTGGCTATATCGTCACCAACCCAAACTGCTGCGCGATTGGCCTCGTGCTCGCCCTTAAACCGCTGCAGGAACGTTTTGGCATCGACAGTCTTTTTGTGAGCACCATGCAGGCCGTCAGCGGCGCTGGGTATCCCGGCGTCGCCTCGCTGGACATCCTCGGCAACGTCGTGCCGTACATCAAAAACGAGGAAGAAAAGATGCAGGAGGAGGTCGGCAAGCTCCTCGGCCGCCTCTCCGGCGCGCACATCGAGATGCTTGACGCCAGGTTGAGTGCGCACTGCAACCGGGTCGCCGTCGAGGACGGTCACACTGAGTGCGTCAGCATCAAGTTCAAGCAGAAGGCCAGCCGCGAGGAGATCCTCGCGGCCTGGGCCGAGTTCGCGCCGCTGCGTCCGACCGCTGCAAGCGCTCGTCTTCCTACCGCCCCTGATCAGCCGGTCCAGTACGACGCCAGCCCCGACCGCCCGCAGCCTCGGCTGGACAAGATGCGCGGGCACGGCATGGCCACAACCATGGGCCGTCTGCGGGAGTGCCCCTTACTCGACTGGAAGTTCGTTCTGCTCTCGCACAACACCATCCGCGGCGCGGCGGGCGCGGCCCTGCTCAACGCGGAGGTGCTTGCCCTGCTCGGCAAGCTGGACCCGCTCAAAAAGCTGCAAACGGTGAGCGCATGACCACGCCGCGGGACCACGTTGTGGTCATGAAGTTCGGCGGAACCTCGGTGGAGGATGCTGCCGCCATACACCGCACGGCCGCCATCGTCGAGGGCCGCTGTCGGCGCGGGCTACAGGCGATTGTCATCGTCTCCGCCATGGCCAGGGTTACGGACACCCTCCTCACCGCCTCCGCCGCCGCGGGCCGCGGCGACCGTTCCGGCGCGCTCGCGGTCAGCGCGCGACTTCGCCATCGCCACCTTGACACTGCGGCCGCGCTGCTCGGTCACGCCCACTTCACCGCTCTTCATCCTGCGCTCAACCTTGAGTTCGACGCCCTGGACGACCTCCTCCGGGGCATCGCCGCCGTCGGCGAACTCACTCCGCGCACGAACGACCTTGTCGTCAGCTTCGGCGAACGCCTCTCCAGCCGGATGGTCGCCTCCGCTTTCGTCCAGCAAGGTCTGGACGGAGCTCACGTTGACGCTCGAATTTGCATCATTACCGACGACCACTACGGCAGGGCCATTCCCCAGGAAGCGGCCATCGAGGCCAAACTTACCGAACACGTCCTTCCGCTACTTGACGCCGGTCGGACGCCCGTCATGGGCGGCTTCATTGGGTCGAGCATGGCAGGAATCACGACAACCTTAGGCCGTGGCGGCAGCGACTACACGGCTGCTCTTGTCGGCGGCGCCGTGCATGCCGGCGCCATCGAGATCTGGACCGATGTGAACGGCATCATGACCACAGACCCGCGCATCTGCCCGGATGCTTTACGCGTGAAGGCCATCTCCTTCGAGGAAGCGGCGGAGCTTGCCTACTTCGGCGCAAAGGTGCTGCATCCGGCCACCATCCTGCCCGCCGTGCAGAAGAGCATCCCGGTCTGGGTGCTCAACTCCCGCAATGCCGAGAACGAAGGCACAAAGATCACCGCCGTCGCCCCCGCCTGCGCCAGCCCCTTCAAGAGCATTGCCGCCAAGAAGCGCCTGACCATCATCGACATCGTCGCCAGCCGGATGCTTATGTCGCACGGCTATCTCAAAGCCGTCTTTGATGTTTTTGACAAGTATGAGTGCGCCATCGACATGGTTTCGACCTCCGAGGTCAGCATTTCGCTTACGGTCGACTCCAACCAGCGCCTGCCTGAAATATGCGCGGAACTGGGCAAGATCGCCGACGTCAAGTACGAAGGCCGCAAGGCGCTCATCTGCCTGGTCGGCGAAGACATCCGCGGCCACAACGGCATCGCGGGGCGCGTCTTTACCGCAATCAGCCACGTCAACGTTCGCATGATCTCGCAAGGCGCGAGCGAGATTAACATGAGCTTCATGATTGACGAGGAGGATGTCGAAGAAGCCATCCGCAGCCTGCACGCCGTCTTCTTCGCCGACCCCGATGCGACGGTCTTCGATACCGGCTCCCGCGCTACGATCCATGTAAGCGCGTAGAGCGAAGCGCGACGGACGATTGAAGTGAGCATACAATTCAGGCGTGGCTGAAGGAGCCCTCGATGACCGACGTTCTGCAAAACGCACAAGGTTCCGAGCCATCTCGCTGGAAGCTGTTCTTGTTAGTAGTAGCCGTTATGGGAGCGATCACAGCGGCCGCAATCGTGTTGACGCTGAAGGCTCATCCACGGCGGGGAACAGTACGAGTACCGCCGCCGCAACCTGTTTCACGATCTGTTATGCCTTTTCAGGCCACCAATCCTTCCTGAGTGATCTCTGAGGTTGGAGCAATCATACTTTGGCACCGGAAAGCAGGGCTACTTGCTTCATCTTCTCTGGGTTGTTCTTATCGGGTTTATTATCGGAGTAATCGCCAAGTTCATTCTGCCAGGTGACAATCCTGGTGGATTCGTAGCGACGGTGTTGATCGGGATTGCGGGATCATTTCTCGGAACGTATCTGGGCCGGGCCATAGGACATTATGGGCCAGACCAGGCTGCCGGCTTCTTGATGTCTCTATTGGGAGCCTTGATACTGCTGGCACTTTACCATCTGTTTACTCGCCAGAAGATACGTTAGCCGCTCTGCGAGGGTCTACTACAGCTCGCGTCGACTTAGAACCGTCGGTAGTCGCCGATCACGCATCGTGGCGCTCATCTTCCTGAGCTTGCGTCATCTCTTTGCGAAGGACGGCGTTCATAAGGGTCTGGTAACGCGGATGATTCCGGCGAAACCATGCAACGACATCGGAGTCGATGCGGAGAGTGATCTGCTGCTTGATCGGACGGAAGTGTATAGCATCCATGGGCTGGCTGAGAGCGTCCCTGCGAGGCGGCATAAGGTCCCTCCTGGATCAGTATAAGGATGGTCCGAGAGAGACGGCGTCGTCATGGATAGCTTTTTCCGATCGATGCTGCAGCGAAACCGTTTTGGGTTGTAGGTTTTTGAACACCGGGAAGAAAGGACAAGCTTGATGCGATCGACATGTAGTGTCGGGGTTGAACGTATCAGACCCTGGCTTTGTTGATCGTGTTCATCTAGGCAACATCCGTATCATAGGGCATCAGGAAACGTACTCGGTTCCCGCCTCTCATATCCACCATCTGAGCGCAACATAAGGTTGCGGTCCGGCGTCTTAGCTTTTGGAGGTACGGGTATGTCTCAGACAAACGTAAAGCCGATAAAAAAGCCAGGAAAGAAACGCGGGGGCGAACTGGAAAATGCCATGCACCAGGCTGGCGCTCATCAAGTGAGCGGCGCAGGAAGCGATGGTATCCCACCCGCGGAGAACGGCGGCCATTCACACTCAACGGCGGCGCATTTGGAGCTTGGCGGTCAGCCAAACACAAAGCCGGCAGGAAACCTGCGGCAGGGGTCACACCCGGGCGCGTTGCGTGAGCCGCCCGCGGTGGTGCAGCGGGTTGGCAAGCAGCACCGGTGATCCGCCCCCGCCGCGCCGTCCAGCCGAAAGACTAAGCGGTGCGGCGGTGCCCTGAGGCGAGATCGCGCACATGGTTGAGAAAAATGGATTTTTGAAGATCATCCAGTTGAGACGTGTACATGGCGATCTCCGCTAGGAATGGGTCGGCCATGAGAACGGCGGTCTCATCTTCGTGGCGCGTCTTGGCGTCGTGTAGGAGGGCGGACATATCGACCTCAAGCGCGCGGGCGAGACGGTCGAGCGAGGAGAGGGTCGGCATGGCTTTGCCGTTCTCGATCTTCGAGATGTAAGTGCGGGGAACACCCATGCGGGCGGCTAGCTGACGCTGCGAAAGATTACGAACGTGACGCAGGTCGCGCACCGCCGTTGCCACCTGGAGGCCACCGCTCGAAGCGGCCGGGGGAGGTACCAGCGTAAGCGCGGGAAGAACCGGCTCGGGAAGATCAACCTCAAGCGAATTGTGGCAGCGGCGGCAAAGCGCGGCTGCCGAGCGAAACTGCACCAGGTTGCACTTATCGCATCGCAAGACCTCGCGCTGTTCGACGGAGGCCATCATGGTTGCCATAATTTGTGTGTAGCGGGAGGACCCAGAGCGAGGACCTCATCAAACGTCCGATAACAGAGCACTTGACGTGCCTAGAATGACACTTGCGTGTGGGCGCGTCAACAGCAAACCCCATCAATTACCTGTAAATGCCTAAACTTCGAGAAGCAGAATCAATATGGTTAACGGGTCGCCGGACGTTAAGTAGTCATAGCCGCCAGGTTCCTTTTGCACTACCGAATGGTGTGTGGGGGTTCAAAGTCATGTAGAACTGGGTTACATGCGAGGGAGGCGAACAGAGTCGGCAGAGCATACACTCAGAAGACTTTCTGATCAGCGAACCGTCTCCAGCCGAAGCGAGGTTAGATTTCTCACCCATCGTTGCGGCCGCCTGTCGCTTGAGAGCACCAGCTTGAACGCTCCGTCCTCACCAAGCGGCTTGCCGTCCAGTGTGTCGGCCACGATTGCCGATCCTCCATGCACAGCCGGCAGCACCTCATAGACCGACACCACCACGGCGTAGCCGTCGGTGCCTTGAGCCACCAGGTAGCTCCGGACGAGGGTATGCTCGTTGGGTATAATGAATGGCATCCCCAGCTTGGCCAGCAGTGTTTCCATCGTTACACCGCTGTAGCTTTCGTTTTTCTGCGAGTGCCCGTTCACGACGATCACTGTCTCATGGGGCATTGCCTGAAGGTCCGCTGCCGAAAGCGTCAGCGTCTTGTCACCAGCCTGCACAAGCAGGCTGGTCGAAGGGGCTGAATGAGGCTTCGCTACGGAACCTGCCGGTTCGGACATGGTTCCCGCGCCCATTTGGCCTAGTGCCTTCAGCCCCATCGCCGCTGCCAGCCCAAATGCGGCCCAACTCTGTTGTCGCTTCCTCATGCACCCAGCATAAGTCACAAACTTAGGTTGTTGTAACGAAAACGATCTTCGGACTACCATTCGTCCGTGCGCACGTTGTGCAGGCGCAACGCGGTTGAAGGAACACCTCACCGCTCTATCCGGCCCCGGC
>CAXTWP010000073.1:0-11762 GCA_964247945.1 uncultured Acidobacteriaceae bacterium
CCTTTAGCCGCAGTCGCAACTGGGCGGTTACTTCGCGATGGCAGGGCAGGCAGAGGGTGCGCAGGTTGTCGAGGTCGCATTGACCGCCGCCCTCGGCGACTGGACGGATGTGGTCGGCGTCCCAGAGCGAACGGCGGCTGCTGATCGTCCGCATCCCAAAGAGAGATAAGCCGGCTATCCGGGCAGCACCGCGGGCTCGCTTCAGCGCACTGTAGATGGCAAGCGTATCGGCCTCGCAGAGGGAGCAAACGCCAAGGTCGCGGGCGAAGACCTGCTCCCGGAGGTAACCGGGGTCGCTGCGAAGGCGGTGCTGGTGGACGCAATAGTCCGAGCAGAAGGTGCGGCGGCGCTTGGCCGTGACCTCTAACTCGCACCAGCGGCAGAGCGGAAGGCCGTTTGGCCCCTTGGGAAGAGTACTGCGCGCAACACGGCCCCCGGCAAGCTGGCGGGAAGGAAGCATGACTGCATCCAGAATAAGAGCGCGGAGCCCTCGCAAGCGGCAAGTAAACTTAATCGATGCGATACGTGGAGCGGCTTGGATTGCGGGCGTCGGTGCTGGGGTTTGGCTGCGGCGCGGTGCTGGGACGCGTAGGACGCAAGGATTCGCTGCGGGCGATGGAGGCGGCCTGGAATGCCGGGATCACGTTGTTCGACACAGCCCGCTCGTATGGGTACGGCGAGGCGGAGGGGCTGCTCGGCGAGTTCCTGCGAGGAAAGCGGAATCAGGCAGTCCTCGCGACGAAGTTCGGCATCTGGCCGGAGCGGCAGCAAGGATGGAAGCGGGTAGCGAAGCCGCTCGTCCGCGGCTTGCTCAAGCTGGCGCCCGGTATGCGGGGTACAGTGCGGCGCCGCACGGCGACACAAGTGACGCCGGGACAGTTTACCGTGCCGATGCTGCGGGCGAGCCTCGAAGAGAGCTTACGCCAACTGCGAACGGACCACGTGGACATGCTCTTTTTGCACTCGGCGCCGGCCAGCGTGCTACAGCAGGACGCTCTCATGGAGGAGTTGCAGCGCGTCATCACGGAGGGCAAGGTGCGCGTGGCGGGCTTCTCCAGCGAACCCGGCGAGATCGCTGCGGCGCTTGAAGCGGGCGCGCGTGGTATCGGAGTGATGCAGTTTCCGACCAACGTCTTCGACCTAGGGATGGCGGAGCACACACGCGTCCGTGCGGGGCGTTGCTTGTTTGTGGCAAACCATCCCTTCGGTGGAGTGATGCGCGTCGAGGAGAGCAAGCGACTCACGGCAGGGTTGGCTCTCTCCCAGTCCATACCTCAGGCGCTGCGCGAAAAGCTACAGGACGGCGGCAACCTGCTGCTGGCCGATGTGGTCTTTAGTGTAGTGCTGCGCGGGACGGGGATCGACGCCGCGGTGGCCGCCATGATGCAGCCGCACAACCTGGCGAACAATGTGCAGGCGATCGACGCCAGCCGCTTTACGGATGAGGAGGTGGATTTGCTGCGGTTGGCGTTTCGACAAGCCAGTGGCCAGTGTGAGCCGGGAGGGGACGTCTCTCGCATGATGCGTACGCGATAGACTACCGCAATGGCCCTTACCCCGGAAGACCGCGCTTGTCGCATCAAGGTACTCATCTTCGACGTAGACGGTGTCCTTACCGATGGCCAACTCTTCGTCATCCCCGCACCGGACGGCCACGGGATCGAGGTGAAGGGCTTCTCTGCCCATGACGGCCTCGGCATCTCGCTCGCGCGGCTCGGCGGGTTGCGCGTGGGCATCATTACCAAGCGTCAGTCGCAGACGGTCGCGCTCCGGGCGAACGACCTGAAGCTGGAGTTCATCTACCAGGGCCAAGCGCACAAGCTGGCCGCCATGCAGGAGATCGTCGCCAAGGCCGGCATCAGGTTCGACCAGCTCGCCTACGTCGGCGACGATATCGTCGACCTCCCCGTCCTTCGCGTCTGCGGGCTTGCCGTCGCCACCGCCAATGCCCGTGAGCAGGTGAAAACGGTTTGCCACTACGTCACGCCACACGCCGGGGGACAAGGCGCCGGCCGCGATGCGATCGAATTTGTCCTGAAGGCGCAAGGTTCGCTCAACCGGGTCATTGAGGAGTATTTAGAAGCCGATAATCCTGCGGCCGCAGCCGGCGACGTGGGCACCGGCAATATGTAGGCAAAGATATAGCGAAGACGCTATAATCTTGCATGGAGATCTCAGCCGAACTCGCATGGGCGCACCCGGTGACTGCGGAGTGGTTCACGCGCAAGTTCGGCACCCCCACCGAACCGCAGACGCATGGCTGGCCCAGCATTGTTTCGGGTGACCCTACGCTCATCTCTGCCCCGACAGGCTCGGGCAAGACGTTGGCGGCGTTCCTAGTCTGTATCGATCAGCTCCTCCGTCAATCCATCAAGGGATCACTCGCTTCCTGCACGCAGGTCGTCTATGTCTCGCCGCTTAAGGCACTGTCGAATGACATTCAGAAAAACCTGGAAGGCCCGCTCGCTGAGATCCAACAGCTGGCGTTGGAGCGCGGCTACCTCTCCACCGGCATTCGTACCGGCGTCCGCACGGGCGACACGTTGCCGAAAGAGCGCGTGGCGATGCTCAAACACCCGCCGCATATCCTGGTCACCACGCCGGAGTCGCTGTACATCCTGCTGACGGCGGGCAAGAGCCGTGAGCATCTCCGGCACGTCCGCACGGTCATTGTCGATGAGATCCATGCCGTCGCGGCCACCAAGCGCGGGGCGCACCTTGCGCTCTCGCTCGAACGTCTGGAGGCTCTGGTATGCGGTGAGAACCGGCTTTGTCCCGGCGCATTCCTCACCGGCCAAGCCACAGCGCCGCAACGCATCGGCCTCTCGGCCACGCAAAATCCGATCGAGTCGGTCGCCGACTTTCTCACAGGCGTGCATCCCGGCCGCAAGCCCGCAACCATCGTGCAGGTAGGCCGGTGCCGGCAGCTTGACCTTGCCATCGAGGTCCCTTCCGACGAACTCTCCGCCGTCACGACCAACGGCATGTGGCAGGAGATTTTCGACAAACTGGCGGCCCACGCTGAGGCGCATCGATCCACGTTGGTCTTCGTCAATACGCGCCGCTTGGTCGAAAAAATTGCTTTTGAGCTCGCCGCACGGCTTGGCCCGCAGCATGTTGCGGCGCATCATGGCTCCCTCTCCCGCAACCTTCGGCTGGATGCCGAGCAGCGGCTTAAGGATGGGCAAATCAAGATCTTAGTGGCCACCGGCTCACTTGAACTTGGCATTGACATCGGTAGTGTCGATCTCGTCTGCCAGATCAACAGCACCCGCGCTGTCGCCGTTGCCATGCAGCGCGTCGGCCGCGGGGGTCATTGGCGCGGAGCCGTTCCCAAAGGCCGATTTTTCGCCACGACTCGCGACGATTTGCTGGAGCTTGCCGCTTTAGTACGCAAGATGCGTGCGGGCGAACTTGACCGGCTGGAGATCCCCCCGCAACCGGCCGACGTGTTGATGCAGCAGATCGTTGCCGCCTGCGGGGCGGAGCCGTGGGAGCAGCACTGCCTCTACGACGTGTTCCGGCGAGCCTACGCATACCGTGACCTTACTCGCGAAGCCTTCGACGAACTGATCGCGTTGCTTAGTCAAGGCATTGAGTCCAGCCGCGGCCGCTATGGCGCGTACCTGCTGCACGATGCCGTCCATGGCCACCTGCATCCGCGGCGCGGTTCGCGCTCGATTGCGATCTCGAACGGCGGAGCCATCCCCGACATCGCTACCTTCGCCGTCATCCTGCAACCTGAGGGTGTGCAGATCGCCACCCTGGACGAGCACTTTGCCACGGACTCTTCGGCCGGCGATGTCATTCTGCGGGGCAACACCAGCTGGCGTATCCAGCGTGTGGAGTCCGCCGGCCGCGTTCTGGTGGAAGATGCTCACGGTGCGCCGCCAAGCCTGCCGTTCTGGGAGGGCGAGGCCCCGCAACGCACCGCGATCCTCTGCGATGGTGTCGGTGAGCTCCGCGAACGGATCAGCGCACTTACACCCAGCGTCCCGCCTAGCTTTGTCTCCGCCACGCAGCCTGAAGTGGGTGCTGCAATCCACTGGCTTACCGAAATCTGTGGGGTGTGCGAAAGTGGCGCGCTCCAGCTCATCGCCTATGTTGTCACCGGCCGGGCGGTTCTCGGGGCCGTGCCTTCGAAAACAACGATCATCGCTGAGCGCTTCTTCGATGAAGGGGGCGGCATGCAGCTCATCCTTCATGCGCCCTTCGGCGGACGGCTCAACAAGGCCTGGGGACTGGCGCTTCGTAAACGTTTCTGCCGCGGCTTCAACTTTGAGCTGCAAGCGGCCGCGACCGATAACGGTATTAACATCTCGCTCGCCGAGCAGCACAGCTTTCCACTCTCGGATGTCTTCCATTTTCTCTCCGAACACACCGCCAAGGAGTTGCTGGAACAGGCCGCGATCGCCTCGCCGATCTTCAAGAATCGCTGGCGCTGGGCAGCTGGACGTAGTCTTCAACTCCTGCGTATGTCGAAGGGGAAGCGAACGCCGCCGCAGGTGCAGCGGACGCGATCGGACGACCTGATGGCGAGCGTCTTTCCCCAGGCTGCCGCGTGTTTTGAGACCATCGTTGGGGACATCCAGATACCCGACCATCCGCTCGTCCGCGAGGTGATGCAGGACACCCTTCATGAGGCCATGGACCTCGACGGCCTGTTGGAAGTGCTGCGCGGCATCGAAAGCGGCACGGTCCGTTGCCTTGCGGTCGATACGCCTGTCCCTTCCGTCTTCGCGCATGAGCTGCTCAACGCCAACCCTTTCGCTTTTCTCGACGAGGCCGGCCTGGAGGAGCGGCGTGCTCGGGCCGTGTCCACGCGCCGGACCCTCCCAGCCAGCATCCTCGAAGGCCTTGGCCACCTCGACCCCGGTGCCATCAGGATGGTCCGCCGCGAGATTTGGCCCGATCTTCGCGACGAGCACGAGTTGCATGATCTGCTGATGGGGCTGGTGGTCCTGCCGCTTGCCGGCACCAATCAGAATCCCAGTACCGCTGATTGGCTCATATTCTTTGACCGTTTAGTACGAAACCAGCGCGCTCACGTCGTCGACTGCAACGGCCAACCCTGCTGGATCGCTACGGAGCGCCTCCCTTATGCGGCCATTCTCTACGACTTTACACAACAAGTAACCGTAACCGTCACAAAAGAAGAAGCCACCAAAGAATGTGTACAAGGCTGGTTACAAATTACCGGCCCGGTCACCGCAGCGGCCCTGGCGCGCACACTGGCTCTTGATCCAGCACAGCTTTATCACGCTTTTCTCGCTATGGAGATGCAGGGTGTGCTGCTGCGCGGCGCCTTTGACTATCCGCCCACGGATGATGCTCACCAGACGGAGTGGTGCGAACGGCGCATCCTACAGCGCATTCATCGTCTCACGACCAGCGCACTGCGCAAGCAGGTTCAGGCGGTTACGCCGGCTGTCTTCATGCGTTGGCTGCTCGCCTGGCAGCATCTTGCACCACAGACGCAGCTGACCGGCGAGGAAGGTGTCCTTGCCGCGCTCACTCAACTTGAAGGTTTCGAGGCTCCCGCGATCGAGTGGGAGCGGACTCTGCTGGCCGCTCGTGTAGCCGACTATGACCCGCGCTGCCTCGACGCGCTCTGTCTCTCCGGCACCGTCGGTTGGGGCCGCGTCTCACCGCACCCGGCGTGGTCCTCGGGAGACGGAAGCGCGCCGCGCCGTGTTGTCCCCACCAGTGCCGCCCCAATTACCTTTTTTCTACGCGATACCGCCGACTGGCTTCCTTACGCACTGGCGCAGCACTCCGTAGATGAAACAAAGCTACAGCAGGCGCTTAGCGCCGGAGCGATTCAGGTCCGAGCTATCCTGCAGCAGCGCGGCGCCTGCTTCGCCGCGGACCTGCAACGTCTCCTCAATCACTCTAGGCAGGAGATTCAGCACGCTTTGTGGGAGCTTGCCACCGCCGGTCTGGCCGCCGCCGATGGCTTTGACCAGCTTCGTGGCATGATGGACCCACGGCGTAAACCCGTCAACATCGTCGCGGAGAAGAAAAGCCGCAGCACCGCTGGTCGGTGGTGTCTGTTCAACGTCGAAACCCACAGCGTGCCATCGGCCATCGAGCAAGCGCGGCGGGAAGATGCCGCGGTCGAATCCGCCGCGCGCATGCTGCTTGCGCGCTACGGGGTGCTTTTTCGGGATTTGCTCGTCCGCGAATCGAACGCGCCGAAGTGGCGGGATCTCCTCGGCATCCTGCGCAGACTCGAAGCTCGCGGCGAAGTGCGCGGCGGACGGTTTGTCTCAGGTTTCGGCGGCGAGCAGTTTGCCTTGGCTGAAGCCGTCGAAAGCCTGCACGCGGCCCGGAATCGCACGTCGCAGGACACCATCACGGTAGCCGGTGCCGATCCCATGAACCTGGTTGGCATCGTCGTTCCCGGCGAACGCGTTTCGGCTGTCCCCGGTCGCTGTGTGAGCTTTGTCAACGGTGCTGCCGTCTCCGAGGTCGTCTCCGGCGAACGGATCATGTCTCAGTCTATGCCGCCCGAATCAATCCCGGTGGCACTTCTCCCCGCCACCGGGCTACCGGCACTAAGATTGTTCTAATCATGCCGGAGCCGGAACAACCCGAGGCAAACGACGCTTCTGAAGCACTCGCTTCTGAAGACTACTACTATGACGGACCATACCTCGTATTCACTGCCGCTTATCATTTGAAGCGCGGCTACTGTTGCAACTCCGATTGCCGTCACTGTCCCTATCGGTAGCAAGTCACTGTTGGTGGCTCTCAAGAACACCGTTCAGCTTTCCCGTCACCGCGCTTGCCACAATCGACGGCGTTCCTCCATGCAACTCCCTGGCATTCTCAATCACCAAGGCGACACCGGGATTGTTTCTGTACTTTGACAGCGTCGGGTCCTTTGCCATTGCCGGAGCGATGTCCATGCCGTTTTCGCAAGCCACGCCGAGCGCATGGAGCATCTCTGCCTCCTGCCCATGCTGCGCATAGAGCTTTGCCATCTCGAAGGCAAACCGCGCCCGGTCCTCAACCGAAAGTATATGCGCCGCCACACCGGCTCCGCTGCTGTGCTGGAAGACGAGCGGATCAAGCTTCAACGCTTCGTCGGCCTCTTTGCGTGCGCCTTTATAGTTCTTAGCTTCAAAGTAAGCAGTGCTCAGGTTGGCGTGAAAAACGGCGCTCGCATGGTCGAGTTTCACCGCTTTTTTGTAGTCATTGACCGCCGAGCCGTACTGCCGCTCCAGATATTCCGTTGCGGCCAAGTTGTTCCAGCCTTGCGGACTCTTCCGGTCGGCCTTGATGGCCTGCCGGAAGAAGGCTTGCGCCAACACGACGTTGCGCAATTCCAGCTGGGTCAGTCCGATTTTATCCAGCAGGATGGCCGTCCGCCCGCCGCGGTTAAGAGCATAGTTATAGTATTCGAGCGCGTCTTCGGGAAATTTGCGAATCCGCAGCAGGTCGGCCTGCTGCTCCAGCAGCTTGGGTGACGCTACCGCCGGGTCCGGCAGATGCGCCACCACTGCCTGCCACTGCGGGTCATCATGCCGACGATAGGTGCGATTCTCCTGCCCTGCAAGCAGGGAGGTCGCAAGACAGAAACTAATCAGGGGAACGAAGCGAGGAAGGTTGAGAGAGAGCATGGATACATCTCCACATCAGGCGGAATCATCATGCGCCGCGTAAAGGTCACTGTCAACCGCAATATTACGGGCGAGAGGCCACAGCTCCTACCGGAGTCCCGCCCCCGGAGATGACGGCTGCCGGAGCACTGACTGAAGCGGTCACCATCATCGCCACTCGAGGGAAACTGAAGCTTCCGCCCGCATCGTCGATCACGTTTACCTGGCAGACATACATTCCCGGCTTCAACTGAATTAGCGGAACGTCAAATTGGAAGGCGACAGCCCCGCGCTCCGGAATGTTGATCGCCGTTGCCTCGACCAGCGGCGTCTCGTACACCTTGGTTCCACCCATCATAAACTCGATGCTTGTAAGCACCCGCACCGGCCCACTCTCCCGCCTCCCGAGCCCGGGTGAAGGGGCCTGCGACGGAGCGCCCTTTTGCCGGGAGGGGTCATAAACTTCGTACAGGAAATAAAGGTGCTGGTCCTGGCGAAAGACGTGCGGCACATTTGGCACCCACTCCACTCCGTCCCGCACCAAAGGGCTAGGCTGGTTTTTTGCGGTGTTCGGTGTTCGTTGGCTGGCGAGCACAATCGAACTGAGTTTTATTGGACTCTTTCTCAGATCGGGCACCTGCAGGTCGGTCTCAAAGCTACCCATGTTGCCGGTTTGATTTTCGCGGACGACAAACTTCAGGTGGTACCTGCCCGGCGCAAGCGTAAATCCTGTCGAGTACTGGATGTTTTTGCGCTGTACCTGCTGCGCCGCGTTCAGCGTCAGCTTTACCGTTTCGCGCACATTGCCCACCGGAATGTTCTGGGCGTTCTTGACCTGACCGATGATGTCGAGCGTGGCTTTGGTGGTGTCCTTCACCTGAACGAAGGGAATTTGCGATCCGGGAACGATCAGCGAGACGGGCACAAAGAATCGGTTGTCGTCCAGGCGGAAGTAGAGTGCCTGGAGATACACAGCCACATCTGTCGCTGGTAGATCGCTCCGAAGCTGCTCGGAGAGTTGTAACTCGCGGTCCTCGGTCTTCGCGTGCTGGAAGTCCGCCGGCGCGTAGTACCCCGGACGATAGTCCAAACGCGCATCGGTGCGGTTCAGCTTCACGGTTAAGTGGCGATAGCTCCCGTCTCGCGCCGTGTTAGTCGAGCGGAAGCCGACGATGTAGTAGGCCTCCGTATCGTGCTGGATGGCCTGAAAGGCGGGGGCGAAGTCGTTCGAGTCGAAGAAGGCCTTGCCGCCGGTGTCGCCGGCCAGCGTACCCAGCACCTCCTGCGAGCCGAAGTTCGCGTTCAACTGGCCCTGCATCGCCGCGCCGCTATACGCGGCCGTGCCACGGAGACTGCCCGTAGAAGCGTTTCCGACTGGCGGCAGCGCCTCCAATCCCCGGGAGTCTACGCTGTAGATCGCCATATTGGCCTTGACGGCTTCGTTAGTTGCGGCGCGCATACTGGCCTGGTTTTCTATCCCTTGGCGGGTCAGGCCGCCCGAAAAATAGAGCATTGATTTCCGCTGCTCTACCCGTTCGAGCGACTTGGCGATGGTGCGAATGGCATAGAGTTCGCGGTCTGTGTTCAGTGCGTTGTATTCACTGTCGTCAGCCGTAAACGACGAACCGTCATCGGCCGTTCCGGATGAATTGCCACCCTCGTTTCCGGTCGCAAACCCGGTGCCCTCGCTCCCGTTGTACTTGCCCACACCGCGCAGCAGCGCCGCTTTGTCCGCGGTGAAGTCCTGGTCCATGCTCAGGCCGGTGGCCATGCTTACCAGCGCGACTAGATCGGCGGGCTGCATCTTTTTGTTGATGTAGTCCTGCGCCGCTTCGACTGCGCGGTCGATGTCCTCCGGCTGCATGCTGCTGAGGTCGAAGAACATGACGATGAGGCGATGGTCCCGCAGCGCGCCGGAGTCCGCCGCAAGGTGCGGGTCCAGCAGGTCGGCGATCGTGGCTTTGCCGCTGACGGTCGTCTTCTCATTCAACACCGCCGCTTCATCCACATTCTGGTAGTCGAAGCTGGCGATCTTCTGCGGCTTGCCATTTTCGAGGATGGTGAAGTCGCTGGCTTTTAGTCCCTTGAGAACCGCGCCGGTCTTCTTATCGCGAACGACGACGTTGGTCAGCACGATGTCCGTCTGCACCTTTAACGTAAAGGTGCCCGCGCCGTTCTGCTCCTGCGCGACATAAGAATTCGAAACTGCGCCAAGCACCAGTGCCGCGACGATGGTCCGCATCCTGCTCATTCGCATCTCCATCAGAACCTGTATCGCGCCAGCACCGTCAAGTTCCGCTGCGCTGCCGTACTTGTTACCTGGCCGAATGTCGGTGAAGTCAACGAGGTATCGATTCCTGAGTATTGCACGGTGTTAAACACGTTATTCGCCGACGCTCTTACCTCCAGCGAACGGGTTTCACCGAAGGACACGGTTCGGGAGAGAGCGGCGTCTATCCCGACCACGCCTGGACCTTCGATCGACCCCCGTGAGGCAGTCCCGAAGAGCCCACTCGCCGGAGCGGTAAACGCCGCCGGGTTGAACCATTGGGTGATGCGCCCCGATCCTGCGATGGGTACGGCGAAGTTGCGATCCGGCCGCAGTGAGTTGTTGCTGCCGGTGTTGGTCTCCGCCACCGTGGCTACATAATGCGGCGTGTAGTAAGTGCCTGTCGCAAAGGTGTAGTCACCCGAGATTGAGAAGCCATCAAGCGCCCTCGACCAGAAGCCTCCTTTGGTAAAGTACAGCCGGTTCGGACCAAAAGGCAGTTCCAGCACCCAGTTGCCCGTCACCTTGTGGCGCACGTCAAAGCTTGAGTTTCCTTCTTCGGCGTTGAGGTCTTTATCGTTCTGCGCCACGGTTGTCGCTGTTCCGCCGATCGAAGAAGCATCATCGATCGAATGCCCGTACTGGTAGGTCGCCTGGAGGGAGACGCCCTTTTGTAGCCGCTTCCGTACGTTCACGCTCAGCGACTCGAACCGGGAGTACCCGAGTGAGTCTTCATAATTGAACGCCTGTGCGGATGGATTGAGAATACCAAGAGGAGTTCGGTTAGGCGCGCGGACGATGTCCAGATCGCCGCCCTTTGCGCCGTTGTATCCAACGTTTGTCACAATATTGAGCGGAAATGTCTTTTGTAGGTCCAGGTTCCAGATCTGCACATGGCCAAGACGGTAATCCGGGTTGACCGCATAGTTGTTCTGCACCGGTGCAGTGGAGCAGTTAAAGCTGTTCGCCAGCGTCAGCACACCGCAGCCTTGCTGATTGACGATGTTCGTCTGCGTCACTGCGAACGGCGGCTGGAACGCCAACTGCCGCGCAAAGCTCGCATACTGTCCGGTGTTGTAGTTGATCCCGTACCCGCCGCGAAGCACGGCACTCTTGATATATTTCAGCCGATAGGCAAATCCAAAACGCGGCGAATACATGGCGCGGTCCGGGTTCACGAGCGAGCGCTGGAACTGTCCGCTGAACGGCCCGGCCTGATCCGGCTGAACGGCCGCCACCTGGGTGAAGTCGGCGTTATGGTCGAGGTTTACCAGCCGGTTGTTCTTTTCGATATAGGGGGCAAAGTACTCATAGCGGAGGCCGAAATTGAGCGTCACGCTGGGCAGCACACGCCAGTCGTCCTGCGCATACCAGTCGAAGACGTTCGCCCGCAGATACGTCTTCTGCAAGCCAGCCTGCACTGTCGCCTGCTGCGGCAATCCCAGCAGGAAGTCGGCAAATCCCGCGCCGCTTGCCTGCTGCACGGTCGTCGTGCCCGTGGCTACAGCCGCTTGTGGACTCTGGGTCGCGTAGCCTGTAAATGTGAATGCCCCGAGCACGTTGCCCGCGCCGATCGAGTCCGCATGGACCCGGCGTAGGTCCACCCCGTAGCGCATGTTGTGCTTCTTATGGCTCCAGCTTACAAAGTCCGAGAAGGAGATCGTCTGGTTGATGGCGTCGCTCGGACTCGTCTCGCCCAGGCCGGTGAATCCGGAGAATGTGAGCGATGGGACTCCATAGTTGAAGGGATTCGCCTGGATGGCCGGGGTGCCGACGGTTACCCCGGCCTGCAGCGCGGGATCTGAGGCTCCGTTGGTCAGGTAGTTTTGCGTGGTCGCGTGCGAGCGGTTCCAGTTGAGCGAGGCATTGTTCGTTAGGCGGCCGTAGCC
>CAXTWP010000074.1:0-5480 GCA_964247945.1 uncultured Acidobacteriaceae bacterium
ATTTATACGAGGGGCTGCGGAAGCTGGATGGTTTGACAGGGGCGACGACGAGCGAGGATGTGTTGCGGCTGATCTTTGGACGGTTTTGCATTGGAAAGTGAGGGCCACATCTTTACCTCACCTCCGTTGCTAGCGACGGACAGACATCACTGAGCGCGGGGCAGAACCTTGCGAATGCGATACTAGCCAGACGGAGATTCCAGCGACTAAAGCGTACAGCAGGCGATGATCAAGGCCCCCAATGAAAGGGTGATTGCATGAAGGCAGGAAGGTCGACGGGCCGGGAGTCAGGTGAAAACCAGCCACGGGTTCCGAGGGGGCTGCCACCTCATGTGATCGTGTTCGGAATTTTGTGCCTGCTGTACTTTGTACCACTCTGGCTAGTATCAAATTCTTCATTCGAGCAGGGGGGGATTCTGGCCGTAGGCATCGACGCACATCGGGTGATGACGCAAATTGTCTGTATTTATGTGTTGGGATTCGTGTTCTTATTCCTGGGTTCCTGGTCGGTTCCTAAGTTGTGCTGGTTGCTGGGAGCGAAATCGTCCAAACGGTTGGAGATTGCGCCTCTGCGCCTCTACAGATCCGATGGGTATTTGCTGGCGGTCCTGGCTGGCAGCTTTGTGCTTTCAAAGCTGCTTTTGATTCCTTTGGGCGTGTACTCAGCGTATTTTTTTGATTCCGGGGCAGGAGGCTCTCCTGTGTGGACGGCATCCATGTTCCTGTCGGATGTGATGGCGCTTGCGTCTTTCCTTGCGTTATTTTCCGGTCACCGCCACAACCTATTGCTTTTCCTTTCAATTACGGCACTTAATGGTATCAATCTGCTTCACGGCACGAGAAACTTCTTTGTTATTGCTGTGCTTGCGGTCGCGACTTATGCGTATGTACGGAGTAAGGCGTCGATAACAAAGATGGCGATCTACAGCGTGGCTGGGTCTGCAGGAGCGCTGCTGCTTGCCTACGCCGTATTTATAAGCCGCTCGCACGTGTCAGACGCTGGATTCTCGCCACTGGACATAGTAAGTCCCCTTACATTTGAAAGTGTTTTTTCACAGATGTCGCTTGTGACGCTATTGAACCGTCCCCTGCTTATTCCGGGGGTTCCGCAGCCATTTCATCTACTTACTGATGTTGTTTTTTTTACGCTGCCCCGTTTTCTTGTGGCTGATAAAGAGAGTGGCCTTTGGATTGCGCAGTACGGATTTCTATCGCCACTGGGCGCGTTTAACGGGTTTGCCGCGGGGCTGCTTTATTTCGGCTATTTCTTTCCTTTGTTCTATTACCTGGTGGGAGTTGTTCTGGGCCTGCTTCATCGGTGGGCAACGAATGGGTATGCAGCGATCCTGTATCTCTATGTAACGTGCGACCTGCTTTACCGGATCTGCCGGGACGGCTACTACATCCCCGGAAAAATGTTTCTGAACACCGCGGGAATTCTAGCGGTGGTGGCGGTTGTTCGCACGTTCTGTCACCATGGAGAAGGGTTGAAACGCGTTCCATCGACGTGGATCTCAGCGGAAGCAAGTATGTAACAGCGGCAGGCCTCTTGAAGGAACGGCCGATGGCGAGAAAGCCAATGAGAGAACGAGAAGAACCATGATCGAAGGTCTAGAAACCGCCCAGGGTGAGATGCTCTCGAGCACCGGAGTTCCCGCTCCGCACAAAGGTGTTGTAGACGACTCTTTGGTCGACCTTGCACAGACTGGCCGGGTGCTGCGGGCGGGTCGCAAGCAGGTTGGGCTAACCGCGCTTTTTACAGGCGGCTTAGCGCTGTTGTATGTGTTGCTAGCGTCACCGTACTACACGGCGAGCGCCTCCTTTATTTCGCAGTCGCCGTCGAACTCATCATCTTCGACGATGCTGCTGAGCGAACTCAGCTCAATGGGCGCTTCCGGGTTGCTGGGCGGAGCTTCGAAGGGTTCGGGAGACCTCTATGTCGGCATTTTGAAGAGCCGGGGCGTGCAGGACAGGCTAATCACCCGCTTCTCGTTGATGGACGTGTACAAGGTGAAGAAGCAGAGTCGGGCCGAGAAGGAGCTGGCGAACCACACCAACTTCGATGTAGATACGAAGACTTCGATTGTTGTGGTACAAGTGACGGACGAAAGCCCACAGCGCGCACGCGACTTGGCGAACGCATATCTTGAGGAGTTGCGGTCGGTCAACCAGAGGTTGGCTTTGACGGAAAGTTCGCAGCGGCGCTTGTTTTACGAGCAGCAGCTTGCGGGCGAGAAAAACGCGCTGGCGGATGCGGAAGTGGACCTGAAACGAAGCCAGGAGAGAACAGGGCTGATTGCACCGGCGGGGCAAACGTCGCTGGAGATCCAATCGATCGCGCAGATGCGGGCGCAGATCGCATCGCGTGAGGTGCAGCTTGCGGCACTGCGCCAATCCTCGACAGACCAGAACCCTCAAGTGGTGAGTCTTTCGGCGGAGATCAGCGACCTGCGGCGTCAGTTAGCGTCGATGCAGAGCGGGAAGAGCGTGGGTAAAGTGGGGGACCTCGCGGCCTCTGAGGTCCCGGAGCTGGGGCTGGAGTATATCCGCAAGGAACGCGATGTGAAGTATCACGAGGCGCTGTTCGGGCTGCTGTTGAAACAGTACGAGGCTGCTCGCATGGATGAGGCACGGGAACCGCAGTTGCTCCAGATGCTCGATCCGGCGACCATCCCCGACACCAAGACGGGGCCGCATCGCATGCTGATTGTGGGCCTTGCAGTTATTGTTGGAGTGCTGATTGGAAGCGTGTGGGTCCTTTTCCAGTCCGCCCGAAAGCGCACCAGCGTTCATGGACGGGCGGCCGGTACCTTTCTGGAGGCAAAAGCGCGTGAGTTCTCGGGCGCGTAAACGTGGCCGGGCTCTCGATGCCCTGTATGCAGCCAGAAGGTCAGCTTATGGCCAGAAGCAGGTAAGGGCGGCGTCGAGGGCGGTTTTCATGCGGTCCTGGGTGAAGTTGCGACTGTGGGCGATAAGCTGGGCGCGGGTGGAGGGACCGGGCTCGTGTAGGCTGGCGAATGCATGAGCCCAGGAGGATTCGTCGCCGAGGGTGACGTAGGTGGCGTGTGGCCCGTAGATCTCACGGAAGGTGGGGATGTCGGAGACGATGACGGGGCGGCCTTGGGCCATGGCTTCGAGGGGCGGAAGTCCGAAGCCCTCCATGCGCGAGGGATAGACGAGGGCGGCGCAGTGGGCGTAGAGCGACTGGAGCTGATCTTCGGCAAGCCCCGAGAGGAAGTCGACTTTTGCGGCGAGGCCAAGGTCGGCGGCGAGGGATTGGAGCCCGTTGCGGTAGGCTCCTGGTCCGGCGACGATCTTGAGGCGGAAGCGCCCGGCCCAATGGAGGTGCATCCGCAGGAGTTCGTCGGCGTTCTTGTGCATCCAGGTGGCACCGACCATGAGCAGGTAGCCGGGTTGCTGTGGCGGAGTGGAGAGGGCTGCCAAGGATGGTGGCGCAAGGGTGAGGGCGTTGGGGACGACGCGGATGAGGGCGGGGTCGAGGTGGTAGAGGTCGACAAGCATCTGACGGCTGGTCTCGGAGACCGTCAAGATGCCTTCGCATCGCTGCAGGGCGCTGGGCAGCATGTGGTGAAAGTAGAAGCGCTGTACCCCGCTGTCGGGATAGAAATACGGACGGAGGTCGTGAACGGTGACGATCTGGTGCTTGTGGCGTGGCAGAACATGGTGGGTGGTGCAGAGGATCCGCTGCGATGAAGGCACGGGAAAGAAGAAGCGGCTGTAAGCGAGCCAGGCGATGGGCCGGAGCCGGGAGACGCCGGAGGTGCTGCCGAGGTACGGTGGCGTAGGTATCCTGCCGATGCCCTCCGGAGCCAGGATGGAAGCTGGAAGGACGGCATCGACGGTGTGGCTAGAGGCGAGGAGGCAGGCCATGGCTTGCTCGGTGAACCGCCGCAGGCCTCCGGTCGTTCCGATGCGGCTGCAGTTGAGAACTAGGTGGGACATTTGGTGGCGGCTGCGCGGGCGCGTGGCGTGCGGGAGGTGTGAATGCCTTCTTTCCAGTGGCGGATGCGGGTGAACGCCTCGGCAAAGGGAAACCTGCCGGCGAGGGGAGAGAGCAGATACACAGCGCAGTAGATGCTGGAGACGGCCCAGGCGAGGCTGGGCGGAAGATGCTTGTGGATGTAGAACGCGTGGTTGCGGTGGACGTAGCGGGTGCGGAAGGGGGAGCTTGTTCCGACGAGGCTGCTGACTTTATGCCAGAGTTTGGCGGGGGAGAGCAGGAAGAGGCGCTCACCGGCTTTGGCGGCGCGGAGCATGAAGTCGGTGTCGTCGTAATAGACGAAGTAGCGCTCGTCCATAAGGCCAACGGTGGCGAAGAGTTGGCGGCGGACGAGGACGCAGCAGGTCGGGGTGTACTGGACGGGGACGGGCGCGGGGTACTGGCCGGTGTCGGCGTCGCCATCGCCGTGGTGCTGGGGCCGATATCCCAGCCATTTCTGGAAGAAACCACCGGCGGTCCAGATGACGTTGGGCCGGTCGAAGTAGTACATGATCGGGGTGGTCATGGCGCAGTGATGCTGCTCGAGACCGTCGGCGAGTTGCTGGAACAACTCGGGTCCGAAGACAACGTCGTTGTTGAGGAAGAGGACAAGGTCGCAGCCATCGGCGATGGCGGCGCGGATGCCCACGTTATTACCGGCGGGAACGCCGAGGTTGGCGTCGTTCTCGATGACGCGGTAGCGCGGGCCGCGGGCGCGGCATTGCTCTACGGAGTTGTCGGAGGAGGCGTTGTCGACGCAGTAGACGGTGTAGTCGGGGTAGGTCTGCTGCTCAATGGAAGCGAAGAAGCCTTCGAGAACGGGGGCGCTGTTGTAGAGGACGGTGACGACGCCGATCTTGCCGGGGGTGTAGTCGAGGGGCAGAGTGAGGCGCTCGTCGGTGTAGCTAGCTGCCATGGAGGAGGCCCTTTTGCTCCATCTCGTTGAGGGAGCGCTGGTAACCGCCGAGTTCGGGTTCGGACTGCTCGGCCCATGCGAGGAAGCGGTGGAGGCCCTGGTGGAAGGCGACGCGAGGCTGGTAGCCGAGGAGGGTTTCGGCGCGGGTAAGATCGGCGAGGCCGTGGCGAATGTCTCCTTCGCGGAAGGCACCGGTGACGGTGATGGTGGAGTTGCCGCCGAAGTAGCGGTTGACGGCTTCGGCGACCTGAAGGACGGTGGTGCGCTCGTTGGAACCGACGTTGAGGGCGTGTGCGCCGTGATGCGTGGAGTCGAGGCAGGCGAGGGTGGCGCGGACGACATCGTCAATGTAGACGAAGTCGCGGCTTTCAAGGCCGTCTTCGAAGACGTTGATGCCGGCACCAACGCGGGCGAGATTGGAGAAGATGGCGAGGATCCCGGTGTAGGGGTTTTTGAGGGACTGGCCGGGGCCGTAGACGTTCTGATAACGAAGGGCGAAGGAGGGGATGCCGAGCACCTGGCCGAAGAGGAGCGTCATCTGCTCCTGCACCTGCTTGGTGATGC
>CAXTWP010000074.1:5490-9838 GCA_964247945.1 uncultured Acidobacteriaceae bacterium
AGGACGGCTGCATGAGGGCGGTCTCGGGCGTGGGCACGGAGTCGCAGGGGCCGCCGCAGAGGGGACAGAGCGGATCGAAGAGGCCCAGCTTTTTGTCGGCGGTCGAGCGGGGTTGGGGATAGACGAGGCCGTCGTGAGGGCAGCGATACGCTCCTTCGCCGTAGATGGCGCGGGAGGAGGCAACGACGATGCGCTCGATGCCGAAGCCGCGGTTCTTGCTGAGGAGATCGTAGAGGAGGGCGGTGCCGGCGAGGTTGACCTGCTCGTAGTGCGCGACCTGGTACATGGACTGGCCGGTGCCGGTCTCGGCAGCGAGGTGGACGACGGCCTGGTGGCCGGGGAGCGCGGCCTCCCAGATGGCGGGGTCGCGGACGTCGCCGCGGATGAGGCGAACGGCGGCGGCGAGATCGGTGGGAAGGGCGGAGGTGTCGCCGTGGCTCTGGGGGCTGAAGTTGTCGCGCAGGGTGCCTGTATCGCCAGCTGCGAGGAGAGCGCGCGCGAGGTGAGTGCCGATAAAGCCCGCGCCTCCGGTGATCAGTACGTTCACGTCTTCGCCGCCTTGTACATTTCGCTTCATTATAGAAGGCTGAATCCGGTACAAGCCACGAGCAACACGTATGCCGATGAACCAGTTCCCGGAAAGCAGCTTATTGGCGGCCTCAGCTTGCGCCGGGAGGAGCGATCCATTCGCCGAGATCGTGAGAAAAGACCTTGAGTAGCCTGGCGGGAGAGCCGCCGACCATGGAGTATGAGGGAAAGGAGCGGGTCACGGTGGAGTTAGCTCCGACGATGCAGTGCTCCCCCAGGGTTACACCGGGCATGATGGCCGCACGGAAGCCGATGAAGCAGCCGGGGCCGAGGGTGACTGGCCCCTTACTCAAGAGGGGCTGCCGCATGATGAGGCCGGCGTTTGGGTTGTTGCCGTGGACCTCGTCCGTGATGTAGACGTATTCACTCAGGACGCAGCCGCTGCCGATGGCTATGCGATCGACCGCCGTAAAGTAGGCGTGGCCGCCAATATAGACATCGTCGCCAATGTCGATGGTGGGATTGTAGGAGACGCCGGCGTAGGAGGTGATCGCCTGAAGACGCAGGCCCGGGAGAATGCAGGACCGAGCGCCAAGGCGGAGATGGCGGGCACCGCTGATTGAATACGGGCGTTTAATGAAGGAGCGCGCTCCAAAGACGACTCCGCGAGGGCGGTAGAGGAGTTCTTTGACAGCTTCCTTGACGATGCGCATACGATCCACTCCTTGGTTTTAGGCTAAGGATTCACCCTAAGTGCGATTGAGCGAAGCGATCGTCTCGATGACGCGAGACGTGGGGACCAGCAGGATACAGTGGGGGACGTTTTGGGTGCAAAACAGGGAGCAGGGCGCGGACGGAGTATGAGGCTGGAGGACATGGACCCGAGGACCGACGGGACGAAAGCGTTGCGGCGAGTTGGGATGATCGAGGTTGCTTGAGGCGGGAAACGGGCTAATGACAAAGGTCTGTTTACCGAGTGCGCCGGCGATATGAGCGGGGCCGGAATCGTTACCGACAAAGAGGGAGCTTGCCGCGAGGAGGTCGAGCATCTGGAGCGGGCTGGTCTTGCCGGCCAGGGAAATCGCGCCCGGCCCTACGGAATCGGTCAGGGACTGACAGAGGGCCTGATCGGCGCGGCTGCCGATGACGACGATGGCGAGTTGCAGGTGTCGGTGGAGGTATTGTCCAAGCTCCGCGAAACGCGTTACGGGCCACATACGAGACGAATTGGTCGCGCCTGGCGAGAGTACGGCGTAAGCACCCGGCAGGGGAAGCGCAAGAGCGAGATGGGCCGCGCGGCGAGCCTGAGCGATATCGACGAGGGCGCGGATGGGCTTTGAGGGGATATGCGGGTCGACGGCTTCAAGAGATTCGAGACCACAACGGGCGAGCAGGCGGGTGTAGCGAAGGGACTCGTGCTCGTGGGCACCGCCCGGGGCGATGCGGGGATGAGACTGAGCGGTCTGGGTGGAGCCTCCGTCGGCCGCACTGGAATAGCCGCAACGTATGGGAGCTCCGGTAAGGTGAGCCAGATGGGCGGAGAAGTAAGAGTCGGCTGAGTCCCAGCGGGGCGCGATGGCGAGGTCGTAGGGAGTGGAGGCGATCTGCTGCTGGAAGAGCCGCGTGGCCTGATGGATGGCGGCGTATGCCAGAAGAACCGGCTGCCGGGCGGAGGGGCGCGGGATGGAAAACATCCGGTGAACGTAAGGGATCGCTCGGACGAGCTCCGCCATGGAGGAGCCTACGGCTACGTCAAGCTGTGCCTTGGGCCAGAGAGCGTGGACGCGTTCGAGGAGGGTGAGCGAGAGGATGAGATCGCCAACGCTGTGATAGGGAAACGAGAAGAAGATACGGTCCGTGCGATAGGGGTCGGCCACGCGCATGGGCGGGAGTTTACCCATGGATCGGAGGAGAGCGGCACGGAGTATGAGAACTCGGGGAGAGAGTCCGAGGTAGAGAACTCGTTTGACGGCGGATCGTAGCATCGGCTATTCGGCTTCCACCAGGACGCTTTGCGGTAGCTCCGGCATCAGGACTTTATAGGTCTGCCAAGTTTGGGGGCCGACGAGGATGAGGAGGTAGGAGACGATGGTGGCGAGGATGACACCGGGTGCGCCGATTCGCTGGACCCAGTAGATGGAGAGAGCGAGATTGAGGATAGCGGCGGCGATGGAGCACCATGCCTGGACACGGGTCTTGCCGGCGGCGACGAGGATGGTGGCGGTGTTGTTCATGAAGGTGCTGATCAAAATCCAGGCGCACAGGAGGAGCATGAGCCGCCGGCTGGGGACGGCGGCGTTGCCGGCCCAGAGGCGGATGATGGAGCGGCCGGCGAGGGCGAAGACCAGGGCGAAGGCTGAGGCTGTCCCCATGGTGAGCCAGAGGGTACGGCGGAAGGTGTGGCGCACCCAGGGGAGGTCGCCGCGGGCGAAGGCCTCGCTGAAGGCGGGCCAGAGGGCGGGCACGATGAGGGCCTGGATGACGGCGGCGTAACCGACGAGCCGCCAGGCGACGCTGTAGGAGGCCACCTGGACAGGACCGAGATAGTGGGTGACGACGAGATTGTCGCTGTTGAAGGCGATGAGGCCGGCGATCTGGAGGAGGAAGAACTCGGCACCGGTCTCTGTCATGAGGCGGGCGGCGGACCAACTGAGGTGATGGCGGCGCGGGGCGAGCCAGGGCTTGTGCCTGCTCCAGAGCCAGAGGAGGCAGACGAGGTTGGCTCCGACCAGGGCGGCAGAGGAGGCGGCTACGAGGGCGACCAGACCGGCATGGAGGCGAACGAGGAGAACGATGGAGACGAGATTGACGAGACTACCGGCGGCGGCGAAGAGGTTGGCGGTGCGGAGTTCCTGGTAGCCGCCGAGGATCTTAGGCGCGAGGCCGGCGGGGAGGCCGACGAGGAAGATGGCGAGGGCGGCGGCGCAGGCCTTCGAGACGGTGGAGGCCTCGCGCGGCGAGGTGAGATGGAAGAGGCGGCTCCAGTCGAGGTGGGGCCAGAGCACCCAGGCGATGAGGGCGAGGAGCGTGGCGCAGGCGACCATGACGGTGAGGGCGGTGGTGCTGTAGGTGCCGGCGTGGTCGGTGTCGTCGTTGGCGTAGGCCTGGGAGGTGAAGTTGGTGAGGGAGTTGGCGATGCCGAGGTCGAGGACGAGGAGCATGGAGAGCGCGGTCGAGATGGTGATCCAGATGCCGAACTGCTCCGCGCCGAGATAGCGGATGGTGATGGGGATGGAGACGGCGTTGACAAGGAGGACGGTGCCTTTGCTGAGGACGCCGGAGAGTGCGCCCTGGAGAAGACGGGTGGTGCGGCCCGATGCCCGATCCGGGACGAAACGTACGCCGGAGGGGTAGACAGAGGGGTGCGGCACGTAGACAAGTTTATCGCAGGGAGTCACGAACCCTGCCGGTCGAAGCTACAGGCCTGTCAGGGAGTGCATGTCCAGAGATCGAAGTACCGGCTCGAGCCTGACTTGCGGTAACGGCTGAGAAACTCATCACGGAAGGGAGCAGGAAAGAGAGCGGGAGGCGCAGCCGCGCCGGCAAGAAAGTAGAGGCTCCTCATGGAGAAGGGGACCGTGTTGATGGGGATGAGCACGATTGGGGCAGTGCAGTCGCGAATGTTGCGCAAAACCGCACCGGACAGGGGAAGATGAGCGAATTCGTTCTCGTTGACCGCGTCGGCGTCAAGAAAGTAGTGGTTGCCAAGCATGACGAGGAGAGGGCGTTGCCAGGTGGTCTCGTAGCTTGCGTTGTCTCCGTAACCCATGGCGATCTGAGTATGGGGATGGGCGCGAACAATCGCGAGGAGGTCCTTGGC